>NZ_JBEXHY010000029.1:0-59579 GCF_040608295.1 Micromonospora sp. NPDC005197
AACACCGCCGTACCGGGGTCGCCGGGCGTGCCCTGGTTGTGGTTGATCTGGCCCACGGGTGGCGCCGGCCCCAGGGGGCCCGCGGCGTCCAGGGTGTCCCAGGTGAACTCGGGCAGCCGTGCCGAGACCGGCGCGGGCCGGTTCAGTGGCCCTCGCCGCGCGGCGGCTGCGCGGCGACGAAGGTGGCGTCCTTCTCCACCTTGCCGATCTTCGAGGCGCCCCCGGGCGAGCCCAGGTCCTCGAAGAACTCGTAGTTCGCGCCGGTGTAGTCCTTCCACTGCTCCGGGACGTCGTCCTCGTAGAAGATCGCCTCCACCGGGCAGACAGGCTCACAGGCACCACAGTCGACGCACTCGTCGGGGTGGATGTAGAGCATCCGGTTGCCCTCGTAAATGCAGTCGACCGGGCATTCCTCGATGCATGCCTTGTCGAGCACATCCACGCACGGCTCGGCGATGATGTAGGTCACCGGTCTTCTCCTCCGCAAGACGCGCCGCGATCTCCCGCGACGGTAAGAGCCTAGTATCTCGCCGGGGAGGGGGTCGATCGTGCTCCGACAGCAGGATGTGGGACACCGGATCGTGGTCCGCCGGATTGTGGGGATTCGCGAAGGCCGCCCGCTGTTTTCCGATGCCCTCGGCGAGCTGGTGGAGTTGAGCGAGACTCATCTCACCCTCGCCACGGCGCAGGGCCCGCTGCGGGTACCGGTGGCGCAGGTGCACCGGGCCAAGCGGGTGCCGCCGACCCGCCGGCCGACCGCCGCGGCGGTGGTGGCGCTCGAACGGGCCGCCGACGAGGCCTGGCCGGCGCCGACGCGCGGCCGGCTCGGCGACTGGCTGCTGCGCTCGGCCGAGGGTTGGACCGGCCGGGCCAACTCGGCACTGCCGATCGGCGATCCGGACCGACCGCTGGCGGCCGCGGTGGACGCGGTCGAGCGCTGGTACGCCGACCAGGGCCAGCCCGCGATGATCAACACACCGTTGCCGCTCGCCGCGCCGGTCGGCGCCGAGCTCGACGAGCGCGGCTGGGACAGCCGCCCACCGACACTCGTACAGACCGCGCCGCTGCCCCTGGCGACGCCCGCCCACGGCGTCCCGGCCGCCGAGGCCGGCGGGCCACAGGGCGCGGTCATCGAGGTGACGACCGCGCCGAGCGACGAGTGGCTGGCCATCACCGCCGGCCGCAAGGGCGGCCTGCCGGAGGCCGCACGCCACGTGCTCACCGCCGTGGACCAGGTCCGCTTCGTCCACGCGTACGTCGACGGCACGCTGGTGGCGATCGGGCGGGGCGCGGTGACCGGTCCGGGGCGTTGGTTGGGGCTCAGCCTCATCGAGGTGCTGCCGTCGTCACGTCGGCAGGGGCTGGCCCGGCGCGTGATCGACACGCTGGTCGCGTGGGGCGCCGCGACCGGCGCGACACACGCGTTCCTCCAGGTGGAGCAGCACAACGCTGCGGCGGTGGCGCTCTACCGGACGCTCGGCTTCACCACCCACCACACCTACCTGACCCGGGTGGCCCCGCACTGACCCGCGCCGGGCCCGCGGCGCGGTCCGTTCAGCGGCGGACCACGCGGCGGGGCTTGGCCGCCTTGACCTCGGCGTACCGCTTGAGCTGCTGCGAGCGGTGGTCGAGACCGAGGGCGGTCGCCACCAGGTAACCGATCATGGTCCCGAGGCCGGTGGCGAGCAGGTAGAGCCAGATCTGGGCGAAGAACGTGCCCGCGCCGCCGGCGAACGGGTTGTGGCCCACCAGCAGTGGCCCGACCAGCACGGTCAGGGCCATGGCCACCAGCACCACGACCGCCACGTCGCCCGCCCACGCGGCCAGCGGCCGCACGCGTCCCCAGCGGAAGGCGACCACGGCCAGCGTCAACCCGATCACCACGAACATCGCCAGCGACACCCGGTCGGCCGCCGCGTCGTCACCGTCGAAAGCGAACCGGGTGATCAGCCGGGCGACCACGTTGACCGCGAACAGTCCTCCCGCGAGCACCCCGATGGCCCGCCACCGTCTGTCCATCGCACGACCTCCTGCCGTACTGCCCCGTTTGCGGGGCCGCATCCCTGGCAGGAATATCTACCACTCGTACCTGTGTGGCGTCACCAGCGGCCGAGAGTGGGCGGCGGGGCGAGGATCTGCCGGAAACCCATCACGGCGAACGTCATCGCGCCGGCCACGATCATCGCCAGGCCGACCCAGTTGTCGCCGGCCAGCAGCAGGTCGCCCTCGGTGGTGCGGATGGCCGCCACCGCCATCAGGGCGAACCACGGCACCGCCGGCAGCGCCACCGCCCAGCGACGGCCGACCACCTCGTGCGCGAACCAGCTCAGCACGATGTTGGCGCCGACGGCGAGCAGCGCCGAGACCCCGATGAGCTGCCCGCCGACCCGGAGGGTGGCGAGCAGCAGCTCCAGCACACCGGTCACGACCCCCGCCACCATCACGACGACCGCGCCGGTCAGCCGCAGACCCAGGTCCAGCAGTCGCGGCGGTGGCCCCGCCTCGGGCGGGGTGTCCTGGTCGTTCACGACCGACATCGGCGCGGCGGGGAGCGTCACCGGAGACCGGCCGCCGCGACCGGGGACCGGTCCGCGGGGGCCTCTCCGGGCAGCCCGGCGAAGAGGTCGTCCTCCCAGCCGTACGGGCCGACGCCCGGCCCCTTCGCACCGACCGCGAGGGTGAAGAACTCCACGCCCATGAACTCGCCCCCGAAGTTTCCGGCGATCGAGTAGAGCCAGGAGGTGGCCGGGATCTGGGTGGCGTGCGCCCGCATCGCCGCCTCCTTGGCCGCGTGCTGGTCGGTGCCGTCGATCCGGGCGGCGATCTGGTCGTCCGGGGTGCCGAAGGGCAGCTCGGCCAGATCTTGGATGCCAGCGAACGGATTGTCCGAGGACTCGGCGAAGTGCGCCATGCCGGCCTCCAGCACACTGAGCGGCATGGCCGTCCAGTAGACCTTCGCCGGGGCGCAGCCCTCGGCCGCGGCCAACTCGACGGCGCGCATCGCCACCCGGTGCGCCTGGATGTGGTCGGGGTGGCCGTAGAAGCCGTTCGGGTCGTACGTGATCAGCACCTGGGGGCGTACCTCCCGCATGATCTCCACCAGGTGCCCGGCGGCCTCGTCGAGGTCGGCCTGCCAGAAGGCGCGGGGGTGGTCGTTCGTCGCGAGGCCCATCATTCCCGAGTCGCGGTAGCGGCCGGCGCCGCCGAGGAAACGGTGGTCGCTGACGCCGAGCGCGGCGCAGGCGGCGGCCAGCTCGGCGATCCGGTACCCGCCGAGCTGGTCGGCCTCGGCGGCGGCGAGCTGCGCGAGCGCCGGTACGTGGATCTCGCCCTCCTCGCCGAGGGTGCAGGTCACCAGCGTGACGTGTGCGCCGGCGGCGGCGTAGTGGGCCATGGTCGAGCCGGTGCCGATCGACTCGTCGTCGGGGTGCGCGTGGACCAGCAGCAGGCGGCGGTCGGGCAACGTCGTCACGACGGTCACTCTAACCGGCGGTCCTCCCTCGGGGGTCGCCGACGCGTCCGCCCAGGTCGGCCACATCACGCCCGGCGCGGCTCTACGATTTGGCCTGTGGACTTTCCGGAGCTGGCCGCCCGTACCCGCCGGTTCAGCCACGGCGCGCCGCGCGCTGTCTCCGTGGCCGAAGACGGCTCCCGGGTGATCTTCCTGCGCTCAGCGGGCCCGGAAGATCCGGCGGACGCGCTCTGGCTGCTGGACGTGGCGACCGGCGAGGAACGCCTGGTGGCCGATCCGGCGACCCTGCTGGGCACCGAGGGTGACGTGCGGGCGCTCTCCCCGGGCGAGCGGGCGCTGCGTGAACGGCTGCGGCTCACTGCCGCCGGCATCGGCTCGTACGCGCTGGACGCCGCCGGCCGGGTGGCGGTGTTCGCGCTGGCCGGTCGGCTGTTCCGGGCCGATCTGGTGCACGGTGACGTGGTGGAGGTGGCCGCCGTCGGTCCGGTGCTGGATCCTCGACCGGATCCGACCGGGGAACGCCTGGCGTACGTGACCGACGCGGCCGGTGGAGTGCGCCGGGGTGAGCTGCGCGTCATCGAGGCGGATGGCACGGACACCCTGCTGGCTGGCGAGGACGCCGGGGTGAGCTGGGGTCTGGCCGAGCACATCGCGGCCGAGGAGTTCGGCCGGTACCGGGGCTACTGGTGGGCCCCGGACGGGCGGATGGTGCTCGCCGCCCGGGTGGACGAGTCCCGGCTGGACCGCTGGCACCTGCACGACCCGGCCGAGCCGGCCAGCCCGCCGACGGCCGTCGCGTACCCCCGGGCCGGCGGCCCGAACGCCGAGGTCAGCCTGCACCTGCTGGACCTGGACGACGGCTGGGTCGACGTGCACTGGGACCGGGAGACCTACCCGTACCTGACCGGGGTGAGCTGGGGCGAGGCCAGCCCGCTGATCACCGTGCTGCGCCGCTCGCAGCAGCACGGGCTGGTGCTCGCGGTGGACCCGCGCACCGGTGAGACGCAGGTGCACGCCGAGCTGGCCGATCCGCGCTGGGTGGAGCCAATCGCCGGCACGCCGGCACACCTGCCGGACGGCCGGGTGCTGGTCGGCGGCGAGCTGGCCCACGACGGGTACGACGCCCGCTGCCTGTTCGCCGACGGCACCCTGCTCACTCCCCCGTCGCTGTACGTGCGACGGGTGGTGGGTCGACTGCCGGCCGTCAGCGGTCCCGCCGACCTGCTGGTCGAGGCGAGTGACGGGGAGCCGAGCGAACGGCACCTGTTCCGGGTCCGTACGACCATCGGGGGCGGGGTGGACGCCCGGCGGCTCACCACCGACTCGGGCTGGCACACGGCGGCCGTCGGCGGGGACGTCCTGGTGGTGGGAAGCGCCTCGCTGGACCACGCCGGGGTGCGGTGGACGGTGTCGCGCGGCGGGCAGGAGCTGGCCGAGCTGCGGTCACTGGCCGCCAACCCGCCGTACTCTCCGCTGCCCCTGCTGGAGCGGGTGACCGACCGGCGGCTGCCGGCGGCGGTGCTCTACCCCGACAACCATGTGACGGGCCGGCGGCTGCCGGTGCTGCTGGACATCTACGGCGGTCCGGGACACCAGGAGGTGGTGGCGGCCCGGGCCGCGTGGCTGGAGCGGCAGTGGTGGGCCGACGCCGGGTTCGCGGTGGTCACCATCGACAACCGGGGTACGCCGGGCGTGGCGCCATCGTTCGAGAAGGCGATCCATCGGCGGGTCGCCGACGTGATCCTGGCCGACCAGATCGACGCGCTGACCGCGCTCGCCGGCAAGCACCCGGACCTGGACCTGGGTCGGGTGGGGGTGCGCGGTTGGTCATTCGGCGGGTGGCTGGCCGGGTTGGCGGTGTTGCGCCACCCGGAGCTGTTCAAGTGCGGCATCGCGGGCGCCCCGGTGACCGACTGGGCGCTGTACGACACCGCGTACACCGAGCGTTATCTCGGCCTGCCGGAGGACGGCATGGACGTGTACGCGCACCACTCGCTGATCGAGTTGGCCGCGGAGCCGGTCACCGGCCCGGACCAGGCCCGCCCGTTGCTGTTGGTGCACGGTCTGGCCGACGACAACGTGGTGGCCGCGCACACGCTCCGGCTCTCCGCGGCCCTGCTGAGCACCGGCCGCCCGCACGCCGTGCTGCCGCTGACCGGCGCCACCCACATGGCCGCGAACGGCACCGCCGAGCGGCTGCTTCCGTTGGAACTCGACTTCCTCCGCACCCACCTGCGCTGAGCGGCATTCGGTAAGTGATTTCGGCAGGTGGGGTCCCCTGCCGCATGCCATGCTGGCCGAAGCATGAGCCGACCGGGCGATTCCCCGGGGCGGCACCGCTTTCCCTTATGCCGAAAGGACTCCACCATGGTGGGGATTGCGCAGAAACCGTCGACCGCCGCCGTTCAGGAAGGCGAGTTGCCGGTCACGCACTTTCGTACGGCGACGGTGAACGGGATCGACATCTTCTATCGCGAGGCCGGACCGGCCGACGGCCCCGCGGTCCTGCTGCTGCACGGATTTCCCACGTCGTCCTCGCAGTTCCGCCACCTGATCCCGCTGCTCGCGGACCGGTACCGGGTGATCGCGCCGGACTTCCCGGGTTTTGGCCACAGCGCCAGCCCGGACCGGTCGACGTTCGACTACACCTTCGCCAACTTCGCGGATCTGATGGACGGCCTCCTCGGCCAGCTCGGCGTGGATCGCTACGCGCTCTACTGCTTCGACTACGGGGCGCCGACCGGGTTCCGGCTGGCCCTCAAGGGGCCCGAGCGGGTCGGCGCGCTCATCGTGCAGAACGGCAACGCGTACGAGGAGGGCCTGAGCGATTTCTGGGATCCGATCAAGGCCTACTGGGCGGAGAAGATCGACGAGCGCCGCCAGGCCATCGCCTTCATCCTCGACCCCGACACGGTCAAGTTGCAGTACACGCAGGGGGTGCACGACCTCAGCCGACTCGACCCCGACCAGTGGACCCACGACGCCACCCAGCTCGCCCGCCCCGGCAACGCGGACATCCAACTGGATCTGTTCTACGACTACGGCAGCAACGTCACGCTGTATCCGGAATTCCAAGCCTTCTTCCGCGACCATCAGCCACCGACGCTGATCATCTGGGGCCAGAACGACTCGATCTTCCCACCCGAGGGTGCCCACCCCTATCGGCGCGACCTGCCGTCGGCCGAGTTCCACCTGCTCGACACCGGCCACTTCCTGCTGGAAGACAAGCTCGACGTCGCTGCGCCGATGATCCGCGACTTTCTCGACCGATCCATCGGTCGTTCCTGAACGGGAGCAACGGCGTCGTCATCGACCGGCCTGCGCCGCAGGCCCTTGGGGCTGGGGCCTACGCCGCCGCGGGCCGGGTCCGGTGCGCTGGGCCGCCGCGGTGCTGACGGACGCCAGCGCTTGGAAGGCCCTCGCCTACTGCTTCGCCGGCTGCCCCTGATGGCCGCGGCCGCCTACCTCGGCGGAGTCCTCATCGCCGGCGGGCTGCTGGGCATCACCTATCCCGTGTGGATGCACCGGTTTCCGCAAGACCCGCCCTGGGGCGGTCCCTGGGGTCTGGCCGCGCAGGGGTTGGCCGCGCTGCTGGTGTTTCCGTGGTACTTCCGGATCATCGTGTGGCTGGACCGGCGGTTGGTGGGGGCGCTGCTGGAGCCGGGCCCGGAGCGAGCCCGGATAGCGGCGCTGGAGGCCAGCCGGGCCGCGCTGCGGGCGGACGCCGCAGCGCTGCTGCGGCGGGTGGAGCGGGACCTGCACGACGGTACGCAGGCCCGGCTGGTCGCGCTGGGCGTGGCGCTGTCGCGCATCGAGCGGCGAGCCGGAGCTGCGGACGATGGTGGCGCAGGCCCCGGGCGCGGTGGTGGAGGCGCTTTCCGAGCTGCGGGACATCGTGCGGGGCATTCACCCACCCGCGCTGGACGCTGGCCTCAGCACCGCGATCGAGACCCTGGCCGCGCGCAGCGCGGTGCCCGTCGTCGTGCACGTGGACCTGCCCCAGCGGCCACCGCCCGAGACGGAGTCGGCGCTCTACTTCAGCGCCGCCGAACTGCTCACCAACGTGGCGAAGCACGCTGCGGCCAGCCGGATCCGGCTGGACCTTCGCACGCTGGGTGGCATGCTGCGCGTGACTGTCACCGACGACGGGGGCGGTGGGGCGAGGCCCGGGGGCGAGGGTACGGGTCTGGCCGGGCTGATCCGGCGGGCCGAGTCGCTCGACGGCGCGCTGTGGGTAGACAGTCCGTCGGGTGGGCCGACGACCATCACCGTGGAGTTGCCATGCGAGTAGTGATCGCCGAGGACAACCCGTTACTGCGCGACGGGATCAGGTTGCTGCTGACCGATCACGGAATCACCGTCGTGTCGACGGTGGACAACGGCGACGACCTGCGGGCGGCGGTCAGGGAGCACCGGCCGGACACGGCGGTGGTCGACGTGCGGATGCCACCGACCTTCACCGACGAGGGGTTGCGGGCGGCATTGGCGATCCGTACGACCCACCCGGACATCGGCGTGCTGGTCTTCTCACAGTGGCGGTGGACGCGGGCGTCGCCCGCCTCAGCGAGCGGGAACGAGAGGTCCTGGGGATGTTGGCCGAGGGCCGCTCCAACGCTGCCATCTGCGAGTCGCTCCACCTCGCCCCGCGCAGCGTGGAGAAGCATGTGACAACCATCTTCACCAAGCTGGACCTACCCCAGGCGCGGACCGACCACCGGCGGGTACTCGCCGTGTTGCGCTACCTGAACGCGGGGCGCTGAGGCTTCCCGCACTCTGGCTGGCCCGGCCTGCCGATGTGCTGTTGAGCGGTATACCTCAGAGGTATGAATATGACTCTGAGGTATACCGCTCAATAGGGCACCCGACCCGACGGAGGTGACCGACGGTCACCGCCGACGGCTGACACGTGTGCCATGCCGCTGCTCTGGCCGCCACAGCCGGGACGGTATTGGCCGTCATGCTCACAGCACTCCGAGGTTGATGGCGAGCTGGGTAATCGTGGCTGGGGCGGCTGGGTCGTCCGTCTGGAGGTAGGCGCGCGCCGCGTCGATCAGGTGCGCGGCGCGGTGCTCGACCGGCAGCCACCGCCACCCGTCCCTACCGATCGTCTTCTCGTGCCGGGCGACCGCCTCCGGCCCGTCGCCCAACTCCACGGCGGCGGCGACCCGCGCCACCTCGACGGCCGCCGGCCCGAACGCCGTCCGGTAGTGGTCGTGCCCGTCGCCCACCTGGTCGCCCAGCTCGGCAGCCTCGTCCAGCAGGCGTCCGGCCATCCGGTCGTCACCCGCCCTGGCCGCGATCAGGGCGGCCTGCACGAGCAGCGATCCACGCAGCGACAGTTCTTCCGGCGTGCCAGCGGCGATCTGGGAAGCGGCGGCCAGCATCACCGGCCCTACCCGCGCCACCCCCGCAACACCTGGCCGAGCTGCACCGCCGCGCAGGCCAGCAACACCCGATCACCGGCGGCGGCGGACATCGCCCGGTCAGCGGCCAACCAGGCGAGGCTCCCCTCCCCCAGCTTGACCAGCAACGCCGCCGCCACCCGGTACACCTCCACCACCGCTGCCCGCCCGGCCTCCGGGTGCTGACCGTGGGCGCGGTGAACCTCGGTCACCACCGTGGGCAGCAGCTCGATCAGACGTGGTTACCGGGCGTGCTGGTAGGTCGTCCACGCGTGCCGCACCTCCCGAGCCAGCCGATCGGGCGGCATCACCGCGCGGTCCGCCTGACGACCAAAAGCCATTGGGTACGCGGACAGCGCGGCCCGAATCCGCGCGACGCCTTCGCTGCGCTCGGCAACCTCGGCAGGCTGAACATCACGACCAAGCAGCGCTGCGGGATCGACCCTCAGCACTCCCGCGATCTCCCGGATGGTCGACAGTCGCTCCAGGGAGCGGACCCCGCGCTCGACCTTGTCCACCCAGCTCTTCGACTTTCCCAATCGATCCGCGAACGACTGCTGCGACAACCTGCGCCGCACCCGCAGGTAGGCGACGCGTCGGCCGATCGGCAGCGGGTCACGGCTCACCGCGCCACCGCCGATCCGGCACCGCCCGAGTCGTCTCCTGCACCGGTATCCGCTCAGCCTCGGCCCGCGCGAGCAACCGGCGTTTGGCGTCTTCCCGCTCGGCGGCGTCGATCTGCTCGCCCCGGCTGACCGGCTCGTCGTCAGAACTGGGCATCATCACCTCCGCTGCTGGGCGCACCGGCAGGCCCTGCCGTCGCGTGCCATCCACAGTGACGCCTAACTGTCGTCGGACGCGACGGCACAGGATGCGGCATACCGGTCACATTGACGGCGACATTCAGACGACACGGCGGTATTGTGGCGAACATGAATGCCCCGAACACCGCCCTACGCGCGGTCCGCACCGGGATGCGCATGAGCCAAGACGACTTCGCCCGCGCGCTTCAGGCCGCCGGCCGCCGCGTCGGCGAGCCGAACGACGCCAACAAGAGACTCGTCCAGCGCTGGGAGTCCGGCGCGATCGCCGCACCACGGCCCGTCTATGCCCGCGCCCTGGAGGTCGTCACCGGTCTACCGGTCTCGCTGCTCGGCTTCGCTGCGATACCCGACGGCCATGCAGTCGATGACCAACACGGTGGCCACGATCTGGCCTCGCCCATGTCCAAACTGGCCACGCCAACACCCAAGCCACTCGCAGTCCGCCCGTCGTACGAGGGTGTCTGGCTCAGCCGCTACCAGTTCCATTCCAGCGGCCGGGGAGAATCATTCGCCGGGCAGCACTTCGTGGTCGTGCTCCAGCACGGCGACCGACTGACCGTGCGCAGCCTGCCCGGCTCAGCAGCATCGTCGCTGTCAATGGATCTCACCATCGACGGTGCGGTGGTCACCGGCACCTGGGTGGAGCAGACCGATCCCGCCGGCTACTACCGGGGAGCCCGGTACCACGGCGCAATCCAGCTCCTGGTGGAGCCCACCGGCCGACGGATGGCCGGCAAATGGGTCGGGTTCGGCAAGGACATGGACGTCAACACCGGGCCATGGGAGCTGACTTTCCGGGATGCTTCCACGTCGAAGGCAACGCTCGACCAGTACAACACGTCGCCCGAGTAGGCCCGCCGATGGGAATCGGCCGTCCGGTACGGCCCTCGGTGTGCCGACAGTGAGACCGCCGATTCAAAGGAAGCCCCGCATGAGCAACCCCCGCGAAACTTTCCTACGACTGGTGAACGGCGTCTGCGACGGTCCGTACGAGGACTTGGCCGACTTGTATGCCGAGCAGACCCACGTCACGCACCCGTTCCACCCACTCGACCCGCCGCCGCTACGCAGCCGCGGCGAACTGCACGAGCACTTCACCGCGCCGCCACCGGCCGGCCGGACGCTGAACCGCAATCCGGTCGACATCACGATTCATGACACCGCCGACCCGGAGGTGATCGTCGCCGAGTTCGCCTATCAGGGGCGAGTCGAGGAGACAGGCGAGGCGTTCACCGTGCCATGCGTGTTTGTCATGCGCATCCGCGACGGGCTCATCATCGAGTCGCGGGACTACATCGACCACATCGCCAGCGCGCGGGCCTGGGGTCAACTCGACAGCCTGCTAGTCGCACTTCGCCCGCAGGGAAGCACCACCGTTGACGGCGCCACCCGGCCCTGATGCTCATACGACATCACGCGCACTGATCTGCCCCGCACCTACCAATCGCGATCGGGCGCGGCCGGATCGGATCAGTGAGCCGACCGGCGGAAACGGCGAGGGCCCCCACCCGACGACGCTGTCGGGAGGGGACCCTGCCTGCCTGCGATACGACCTACGGCTTGACGTACGCGTTCACGAACGCCGGGTAGCCGAAGACGCTGGAGATGAAGACCCCGCCGGCCTTGGACCCGTGCACGTTGTAGGCCACGTCGACGAAGAGCGGCACCACGGGCGCGTGCTCCTTCATGATCCGCTCGTCGAGCTTGGCCCACTCCGGGCCCTGGTCGGCGGCGGGCATCGCCTGGATGCGGTCCATCTCGGCGTTGATCGCCGGGTCGTTGAAGTAGGACTGGTTGCTGTTGCCCTCGGCCTTGATAGTGCGGCCGTCGTAGAGCACCGGCAGGATCGACGCCCCGCTCGGCCAGTCCGCCGCCCAGTTACCGATGTACAGGTCCCAGGGGTTGTCCTTCTTCTTGACCTCGTCGAGCTTGGCGTCGTCCGAGATGTTCCGCAGCGTGATTTTGAAGCCGGCGCGCTCCAGGTTGGCCTTGAGCTGGGCGCCCTGCTGCTGCTCGGTCGAGTTGTCGGCGACGCCGAGGACCAGCTCCGGCGTCTTGCCGCCGAGCAGTTCCTTGGCCTTGTCGACGTTGCCGTTGGCGCCCGCCGGGTACGCGTCGTACGCCTTGTAGCCGATGGTGGCCGACGGCATCAGCGTGGTCATCGGCGCGGCGACGGTCTGCCCGCCCATCGCCTTGATGAGGCCCTCGCGGTCGATGGCGTAGTTGAGCGCCTGACGGACCTTCAGGTCGGTGACCCGCTGGTTGTTGATGACGAGCTGGTTGGCGCTCGGCGTGGGCGAGAGGATGGTGCGCGACTTGAGCGTGGCGTCCCCGGCCACCTTGGCGACCAGCGAGGCGGGCACGGTGTTGAAGGCGAGCGCGCTCTGGTCGGCGCCGTTGTCGGCGATCACCCGGTTGTTGGCGGCGTCCGCGGTCGGGCCGAAGGTCCACACGAACCGGTCCGGGTACTGGTGGCGGACCGGGTCGGTCTTCGGGTCCCAGTTGGGGTTGCGGTCCAGGGTGATCTGCACGCCGACCTGGTTCTTGGCGACCTTGTACGGGCCGGACGAGAACGGCTGCTTGTCCAGGTCGACGCCGGTGTCCTTGTCCGCGGGCAGCGGCGCGGTGGTCGGCAGCGAGACCGCGAACGGCAGGTCACAGCGGGGTTTGGCGAACTCGAAGCGCAGCGTCTTTGCGTCCGGCGTGGTGAGGCCGGGCGGCAGCGACGTCTTGTTCTTCTTGAAGTCCCACTTGGTGTCGAACTGCGGGGTGTCGGCCAGCCACTCCTGAATGTAGGTGGGGCCGCCGGAGAGGTCCGGGTCGAAGGAGCGGGCGATGCCGTACGCGATCTCCTTGGAGGTGATCGGCCGGCCGTCCTCGAACTTCACCCCGTCCTTGATGGTGAATTCCCAGACCTTGCAGTCGTTGTTGACGTTCTTGCCCGGCGTCTCGGCCAGGTCACCGACGAGGACGAGGCCGCCCTTGCCGTCGTCCTTCCAGGTGGTCAGGTAGCGCGCGAAGAGCGGGTTGGTCATCAGGCCGGCGAACGAGTACGTCCGCTGCGGGTCCAGGTGGGAGATCGGCGACTCCCGGATGATGGTGAAGGTGCCGCCCTTCGCGGCGCCGCTCACCTCGGCCGCCGGGCCCTGCGAATCCTTCGGGTCGGTCGCGATGACCCCGGACTGCTGCCGTTCGGTGTCCACCGTGGTGCCCTCGCCCGTGTTCTTCGAGCACGCACCCAATGCCACCACCAGAGCGATCGCGCCGCCTGCGGCAGCCACCACGCGTGGTCTCATGAAGTACCCCCTTCACCCATGTGCCGTGCGGTTTCGCCGGGGCGAGAACCGCCGACGTCCCGAGGATCGTAAGGAAGAAAACCTACGAGTTGTGTAACAGTTGTTGATAAATTTCGCCACCAGCCGCGCAGTGGCCACCCATCGGGTCAGCGCAGCCGGACCCGGGGGTCGATGGCCGCGTAGAGCAGGTCCACCAGGACATTCGCCAGCACCACGAAGACGGCCGCGATCAGCACGGTGGCCATGATGGTGGGCAGGTCACCCGAGCGCACCGCGTCCACGGCCGTACGCCCCAGCCCCTGGATGCCGAACGTCGTCTCGGTGATCACCGTGCCGCCCAGCGCCCCGCCCACGTCCAGACCGGCGATGGTCACCACCGGGGTGATCGCCGCGCGCAGCGCGTGCCGCCCGTACACCGTCGGTTTGGCCAGGCCCTTGGCCCGCGCGGTCCGGACGAAGTCCTCCGACAGCGTCTCCAGCATCTGCGCCCGCGACAGCCGGGCGTAGATGGCCGAGAAGAGGAAGGCCAGCGCGACCCAGGCGAGCACCAGCCCACTGGCCCACTTGGCCGGATTGTCGAACAGGGACGTGTAGCTGGGCACCGGCAGCAGCCGCAGGTTGTAGACGAACACCAGCAGCAGCACCGCGCCCACGAAGTAGAGCTGCAACGACGCGCCGGTCAGGGAGAAGCCGATGGCCAGGCGGTCCAGCCAGGTGCCCCGGCGCAGCGCCGAGATCATGCCCAGCCCCACCCCGAGCAGCAGCCAGAGGATCGCCGCGGGGATCACGATGCTCAGCGTCACCGGCAGCACCCGGGCGATGGTGTCCGAGACCGCCTCGTTGGAGACGTACGACCAGCCCAGGCAGGGCGCGTCACACCGGCCGCCCTGGGCGCTGCCCAGATCACGACCGGTGACGATGCCCTTCATGTAACCGGCGTACTGGCTGATCAGCGGGTCGTTGAGGCCCAGGTCGTCACGGACCCGCTCCAGCCGCTCCGGGTTGCAGTTCTTCGGGCACATGCCGGTCACCGGGTCGCGCGGTAGGGCGAAGAACATCAGGAAGGTCAGCACGCTCACCGCGAACAGGGTCAGCGTCGCGGAGAACAGCCGCTTGATCAGAAACCGTGACATGAGTCCACCCCTACCGGGACGACTTCGGGTCGAGCGCGTCCCGCAACGCGTCGCCGAAGAGGTTGAAGGCGAACACCAGCGCGAAGATCGTGATGCCCGGGAAGAACACGTACGCCGGGTCGGTCTGGAGGAAGTCCAGACTGCGGTAGATCATCCGGCCGAAGCTCGGCGTCTCGTCGCTGAGGCCGACGCCGATGAACGACAGCGCGGCCTCGCTGGTGATGAACTGCGGCACGGCGAGGGAGAACGACACCAGGATCGGCGCCCAGATGTTCGGCAGCAGTTGCCGGAAGATGATGTGCCCCAGCCCGGCGCCGCTGGCCTTGGCGGCCTCCACGAACTCTCGTTCGCGCAGCGCGATCACCTGCCCGCGCACCAGGCGGGCCGTGCTGGTCCAACCGAAGATGGCGAACACGGCGATCAGCACGCCCACCCCGAAGGCGGACGACACCTGCCCCCGCTCGCCGTAGAAGCGCAGCGTGATGGTGGGGGTGAGCGCCAGCGCGATGATCAGGAACGGCATCGCGAGCGTCAGGTCGGTGATCCAGTTGATCACCGCGTCAAGCCAGCCGCCGAGGTAACCCGCCAGCGCGCCGAGCACGATGCCGATGGTGGCGGTGATCAGCGCGGCGGCGAACGCGATGAACAACGACGTCCGCAGCCCGTAGATCAACCGGATGAAGATGTCCCGGCCCAATCCTGGCTCCAGCCCGAACCAGTGGTCCCCGGTGACACCGCCGACGTAACCCAGCGGCATGCCGAAGCCGTCCAGCAGGTTCTGGAACTGCTCGCGCGGCCCGATCCCGTAGACCATCTCGATCAGCGGGGCGGAGAGCCCCAAGAGCAGGAAGAACACCAGGAGTACGCCGCTGACCACGGCCGTCCGGTCACGACGCAGCCGCAGCCAGGCGAGCTGCCCGGGCGAACGCCCGACGACGCCCTTGGTCTCGGGCCCGCCCGCGTCCGCGCTGGACTCGATCTCGGCGAGCGCCACACCCTCCACCGGAGACAGGCTCACGACGACACCTCCTCGACGACCTGGGTGATCGACCCCGCCCCTTCGGGGAAGTGACACGCGGTGGCCTGCCGACCGCCGTCGCGCGGCCCCAGCGGCGGCTCCTCGGTGGCGCAGATGTCCTGCGCCTTCCAGCACCGGGTGCGGAAACGGCAGCCCGACGGCGGGTCGAGCGGGGTGGGGACGTCGCCGGTCAGCCGGATCCGGCCCACCGGGCCGAGCTGCGTGACGTCCGGGATGGCCGAGAGCAGAGCCCGGGTGTACGGATGCTGCGGGCGCTCGTAGATGTCCGTCCGGTCGCCGATCTCCACGATCCGCCCCAGGTACATGACCGCTACCCGCTGGCAGAAGTGCCGGACCACGGCCAGGTCGTGCGCGATGAACACGAACGCCAGGCCCAGCTCCCGTTGCAGGTCGCGCAGCAGGTTGACGACCTGCGCCTGGATCGAGACGTCCAGGGCGGACACCGGCTCGTCGGCGACGATCAGCTTGGGCCGCAGGGCCAGCGCGCGGGCGATACCGATGCGCTGGCGCTGGCCGCCGGAGAACTCGTGCGGATACCGGTTGTAGTGCTCCGGGTTCAGCCCGACCAGCTCCAGCAGCTCCTGCACCCGCGCCTTGATCCCGCCCGGCGGTTTGATCCCGTTGACCTGCAACGGCATCGCCACGATCCGGCCCACCGTGTGCCGGGGGTTCAGCGACGCGTACGGGTCCTGGAAGATGATCTGAAGTTCCTGTCGCAGCGGGCGCAGCTCCCGGCGGCCGGCGTGGGTGATGTCCCGCCCGTCGAACTCGATGGTGCCGGCCGTCGGCTCCAGCAGCCGCACCAGCATCCGGCCGGTGGTCGTCTTGCCGCAGCCGGACTCCCCCACCAGGCCGAGCGTCTCGCCGGGGCGTACGTCGAAGTCGAGACCGTCGACCGCCCGCACCAGGCCGGTGCCGCGCAACCCCTGGCGGACCGGGAAGTGCTTGGTCAGTCCGCGCACGCGCAGCAGTGGTTCGTCGGTCATCGGGCCACTCCCACGGATGCCACGTTCTCGGCGTAGATCGCGGCGCGTTCCTCGGCGCTCAGGTGGCAGGCCACCAGGTGACCGTCGGCCCCGGCCGGGCGCAGCTCGGGCACCTCGGTGCGGGACCGGTCGCCGACGCGGTCGTCGTAGCGGCAGCGTGGGTGGAAGGCGCAGCCGGTCGGCAGGTTGATCAGGCTGGGCGGGTTGCCGGGAATGGGCACCAGGTCCGCGTCCGCGTCGCCGTGCAGCGACGGCACGCTGGAGAGCAACCCCCAGGTGTACGGATGCTGCGGCGAGCGGAGCACCTGCTCGACGCTGCCGTGCTCGACGGCCCGCCCGCCGTACATCACCAGCACCTCGTCGGCGACCTGGCCGACGACGCCGAGGTCGTGGGTGATCAGGATGATCGCGGAGTGGAACTCGGCCTGGAGGTCGGCGAGCAGGTCCAGGATCTGCGCCTGCACGGTGACGTCCAGCGCGGTGGTCGGCTCGTCGGCGATCAGCAGCGCGGGGTCGTTGACCAGGGACATCGCGATCATCGCCCGTTGGCGCATCCCGCCGGAGAACTCGTGCGGGTACTGGTCGAAGCGGCGTGCCGGCTGCGGGATGCCGACCCGGTCCAGCATGTCCACCGCGCGCTGGCGGGCCTCGCGCCGGTTGGCCTTCGGGTGGTGCACCCGGTACGCCTCGGCGATCTGCCGACCGACGCTGTAGTACGGGTGCAGCGCGGACAGCGGATCCTGGAAGATCATCGCCATGTCCCGGCCGCGCAGCCGGCGTACCTCCTCGTCGGGCAGGCCGACCAGCTGCCGGCCGCCGACGGAGATCTCGCCGGTGATGGTGGCCCGCTTGGGGTCGTGCAGGCCGAGGATGGCCAGCGACGTGACGCTCTTGCCGGAGCCGGACTCGCCGACGATGCCGAGAGTGCGGCCCCGCTCGACGGCGAACGACACCCCGTCGACCGCGCGCACCACGCCGTCGGAGGTGTCGAACCGGACCCGCAGGTCACTCACCCGCAGGTAGGCGTCCTGGTCGGAGCGCTGTGCCGGCACGGCGGGACGGTCGTCCGGGTCCCCGGACGACGACGGTTCCGAGCTGTCCACGGCCACCTCCCTCAGTGACGAAGAGAACTTACAACAAAGTCCCGAGGGTGAAAATAAGCTACAAAGTCGGCACGTGTCAGCGGGCCCGAGCGTAACGAGTCCGCATCGGCCCCGCATCCCCTGTCACCTCGCCATCCACGCCCGTTCATGGCTCTGATCGCACGTCAAGTGCGATCATTGGGCGAGCAGCCAGCAGAGGATGTCCGTGGCACGAGGTGGAGGTGACCCATGACCGCGGCGGTGTTCGATCACGAAGGTCCGTGGACCGAAGAGGAGTTCCTCGCCCTCGGCGAGACGCAGGATCGCGTCGAACTCTTCGACTGGAGCCTCCACGTGACCCCAGGACCCACCCCACGGCATCAACGAATCTCCCGCAAGCTCGGCAATATCCTGGAAGCAGCCGCGGAGGCAGCCGACCTTGAGCTGTTGGAGGCGGTGAACGTCCGGCTCCGACCAGGTCGAATACCGATTCCTGATCTCGTCGTCACCAACGCAGTCGATCTCGACGAGCCCAACATCGAGTCAGCTGATGTGCGACTGGTCTGCGAGATCATCTCGCCGAGCAACGCCTCCACCGACAAGGTCCTCAAGATGCATTACTACGCCGCAGCGGGCATTGAGTGGTATCTGCTGGTGGAGCAGGGGACGGGTGCCATGCGCCTTTACCAGCGGCAGGGTGGCCACTACGTGGAGAGGGCAACGACGAAGCGCGGCGAGGTTCTGGAACTGACCGAGCCAGTGCGGGCCACTATCCGGCCAGAGGATCTCGTCCCCTGACGGGTGTCGGTCGGCTGGCCTAGGGTCGGTCCATGACCGAGTTCGACGCGGCCACCGCCGCCGTCCAGGCCGCCCTCGACGCGGGAGCGCGGTACGCCGACGCGCGGGTGATGCACCGCCGCTACGAGTCGATGACCGCGCGCAACGGCGACGTGGAGGAGCTGACCCAGGACGAGAGCATCGGGCTGGGCGTCCGGGCGCTGGTCGGCGCGAGTTGGGGCTTTCACGCCGTACCCGATCTGTCCGACGCCGCCGCCCGCGACGCCGGCCGGCGCGCGACCCGGACCGCGATGGCGAGCGCGCGGGTGCCCGGCCCGCCGGTCGACCTGGTCGCGGTCGAGGCGGTCGCGGCGAGCTGGGCCTCGGACTGCCGGATCGACCCGCTCGGGGTGCCCCTGTCGGACAAGGGCGACCTGCTGGTCGGCGCGACCCGCACGATGGCCGAGCACGGCGCGGACCTGGCCGAGGGGCTGTACCAGATCTGGGACACCGCGAAGTGGTTCGTCTCCAGCGAGGGCCACCGGATCGACCAGCGGATCCGCGAGTGCGGCGGCGGCATCTCGGCCACCTCGATCGGTGACGGCGAGACACAGCGGCGCTCCTGGCCCAGCTACCGCGGGCAGTACGGCACCACCGGCTGGGAACTGGTCGAGTCGCTCGACCTGGCCGCACACGCCGCGCAGATCGCCGAGGAGTCCCGGGCGCTGCTGACCGCGCCGCCCTGCCCGGCCGGCGAGACGGATCTGATCCTCGGCGGCGAGCAGTTGGCCCTGCAGATCCACGAGTCGGTCGGGCACGCCATCGAACTGGACCGGATCCTCGGCTGGGAGGCCGCGTTCGCCGGCACGTCCTGGCTGGACCTGGCCCAGCTCGGCTCGCTGCGCTACGGCTCCGAGCTGATGAACATCACGATCGACCCGACGATCCCCGGCGCGCTGGGCAGCTTCGGCTTCGACGACGAGGGCTCACCGGCGGTCAAGCGGGACGCGGTGCGCGACGGTCGCTGGGTGGGAGTGCTCGCCGGCCGGGACTCGGCGGCCATGGCGGGCCTCGACTACGGCGGCAGCGTCCGCGCCGACGGATGGGCCCGGCTGCCGATGGTGCGGATGACCAACGTCGGCCTGGAACCCGGCCCGCACACCCTGGAGGAGATCATCGGGGCCACCGACGACGGCGTGCTGATGGACCTCAACCGGTCCTGGTCGATCGACGACAAGCGGCTCAACTTCCAGTTCGGCTGCGAGGTCGGCTGGGAGATCAAGAAGGGTCGCCGGGGGCGGATGCTGCGCAATCCCACGTATACCGGGATCGGCCCGCTCTTCTGGCGCTCGATGGACATGCTCTCCGGCGAGACGGTGCCCTGGGGGACGCCCAACTGCGGGAAGGGCCAGCCGGGCCAGATCGGGCACACCGGCCATCCGGCCGCGCCGGCCCGCTTCCGCAACGTCCGCGTGGGGGTGTCGGCGTGAACGCCGTGCGAGCCGCGCAGTCGCGACTGAAGGAGCTGCCGTGAGTGGTTCGACGGAGTTGGAGCTGGCCGGGCAGGTCATCGAGCTGGTTCGGCGTCTCGGCGGGCCGGCCGCGCAGGCCGAGGCGGTGGTGACCCGGGCGGACCTGGCGCTGACCCGGTTCGCCAACTCGGCCATCCATCAGAACGTCGCCGAGTCCACCGTCGGCGTCCGGCTGCGGGTGCACGTCGACGGACGGACCGCCGCCGGCAGCGGCAGCGTGGTCACCACCGACGGGTTGGGCGCGCTGGTCGAGCGCACCCTGGCGGCGGCGCGGCTCTGCCCGCCCGACCCGGGTTGGCCGGGGCTGGCCCCGCCGACGCCCACACCGGACGCCCCGCCCGTCGACGAGGCCACCGCCCACGCCGAGCCGGACCAGCGGGCCGACCGGGTCGGCGCGTTCGTGGCCGCCGCCGGGAGCCTCATCACGGCCGGATACTGCCGCACCGCGCACCGCTCGTCGGCGTTCGCCAACTCGGCCGGGCACACCGCGTACGGTCGCTCGGCGGAGGCGGCGATGGACGGCATCGCCCGGCGCGACGGCGCGGACGGGGTGGCCCGACGCTGCGTCGACCGGCTGTCCGACCTCGACGGTGCGGAGCTGGGCGCGCACGCCGCCGCGAAGGCGCAGGCGGCGGCCGACCCGGTCGAGCTGCCGCCGGGGCGCTACGAGGTGGTGTTCGAGCCGGCCGCCGTGGCGGACCTGTTGCAGAACCTCTCCTGGTTCGGCTTCAACGGCAAGCGGTACGCGGAGCGGCAGTCCTTCGCCGAGCCGGGCGCGGCCCAGTTCGACCGACAGGTGACCCTGGTGGATGACCCGCTGGGCGCGTCGGGTCTGCCGTTCGACGCCGAGGGCACCGGCCGGCGGGCGGTGACCCTGGTCGAGGCGGGCACCACGCGGGCGGTCGCGCACGACCGGCGGACGGCCGCCGAGGCGGGCGCGGAGTCCACCGGGCACGCGATCGCGGGCGGCGCCACCTGGGGCCCGATGGCCCGCAACCTGCGGCTCTCTCCCGCGGCGGTGGGCCCGGCCAGCGCGGTGGGCCGGAGCACCACGGGCACGGCGGCCGGCGCGGTGGTGGACACGGACACCGCGGCGCTGGTCGCCGGGGTGCGGCGCGGGCTGCTGGTCTCCGATCTGTGGTACACGCGGGTGCTCGACCCGAAGAGCCTCGTCGTCACCGGGTTGACCCGCAACGGGGTCTGGCTGATCGAGGACGGCACGGTCGTCCGGGCGGTCCGCGACCTGCGGTTCACCGAGTCGTACCCTCGGGCGCTCGGGCCGGGCGCGGTGCTCGGGCTGGGCTCGCGGGCGGTGCGTCAACCGGACCGGGTGGACGGTGCCTGGTGGGCGGCGCCGTCGGTGCGGCTCGCGTCCTGGCACTTCACCGGCGGCGCCTCCGGCTGACGTTTCTCGACGACGCGCCGCAAACCCGCGCGCTGAGGGCTTTTCCGCAGGCCAGACACACGGGACACTCCCTTGCGCGGACGGCTCGCAGAGATCGGCGTAACGTGTGTCACTTAGCTGCGTCGGTCGATCCGGCGTGGTCGTTGGTGTGCGCATGACGTGGCAGCGGGTGCGGGTTCGCCGGTCCGCGTGCCGACCGGAGAGAGACCAGCCCGCCCGTACGGGCCCGTCGAGGAGACGACTCGAATGACTTCAACGGCAACGAGGCCGAGGGGGGCGCGGGCGCGCGCCGCCATCGCGGCGAAGACGTTGCGTACCGACCGATGGTGGTTCGCCCCGCTGATCACCGTGATCGGGCTCAGCGCCTGGGTCGCCTACGCGACGGTCCGGGTCTTCATGCACAAGTGGTACTGGGTGGACCAGTTCCACTACCTGACCCCGTTCTACTCCCCGTGCGTGACGGACCGGTGCGTCGAGGAGGCCTCACACTTCGGCCGGTTCCTGCCCGGCTGGTGGATCATCCCGGACGCGGCGCTGACCCTGCCGTTCCTGCTGCTGTTCCGGCTCACCTGCTACTACTACCGCAAGGCGTACTACCGGTCGTTCTGGCTGTCGCCGCCGGCCTGCGCCGTTCCCGACGGCCACAAGGAGTACGCCGGGGAGACCCGTTTCCCGCTGCTCGGCCAGAACCTGCACCGCTACTTCTTCTACGCCGCCGCGATCATCTCGCTGATCAACACGTGGGACGCGATCCTCGCCTTCCACTCGCCGAAGGGTTTCGGCTTCGGCCTGGGCAACCTCGTCCTGCTGCTCAACGTGGTGATGCTCTGGGCGTACACCATCTCCTGCCACTCCTGCCGGCACATCATCGGCGGGCGGCTCAAGCACTTCTCCAAGCACCCGGTGCGCTACCGGGCCTGGACCTTCGTCTCGGCGTTGAACGTCCGGCACATGCAGCTCGCCTGGATCACCCTCGGCACCCTCGCGCTTACCGACTTCTACGTCATGGCGCTCGCGGCCGGCTGGTTCAACGACCTGCGGTTCATCAACTAAAGGGCCCCTGACATGACCACTACCACTCGCATCGAACGACACCACTACGACGTCGTCGTCATCGGGGCCGGCGGCGCCGGCCTGCGCGCCGCCATCGAGGCCCGGCTCGCCGGCAAGAAGACCGCGATCATCTCCAAGTCGCTGTTCGGCAAGGCGCACACGGTGATGGCCGAGGGCGGCGCCGCCGCCGCGATGGGCAACGTGAACAGCCGGGACAGCTGGCAGGTGCACTTCCGCGACACCATGCGCGGCGGCAAGTTCCTCAACAACTTCCGGATGGCCGAGCTGCACGCGAAGGAGTCGCCGCAGCGGATCTGGGAGCTGGAGACGTACGGCGCGCTCTTCGACCGCACCAAGGACGGCAAGATCTCCCAGCGTAACTTCGGCGGACACGAGTACCCCCGACTGGCGCACGTGGGCGACCGGACGGGCCTGGAGCTGATCCGCACCCTCCAGCAGAAGATCGTCTCGCTCCAGCAGGAGGACAAGCGCGAGTTCGGCTCGTACGACGCCCGGATCAGGGTGTTCTCCGAGACGACCATCACCGAGCTGCTGCTCGACGGCGACCGGGTCGCGGGCGCCTTCGGCTACTACCGCGAGTCCGGCGAGTTCATCCTCTTCGAGGCGCCGGCCGTGGTGCTGGCCACCGGCGGTGTCGGGCGCTCCTACAAGGTCACGTCGAACTCCTGGGAGTACACCGGGGACGGGCACGCCCTGGCGCTGCGCGCCGGGGCGACGCTGATCAACATGGAGTTCCTCCAGTTCCACCCGACCGGCATGGTCTGGCCGCCCTCGGTGAAGGGCATCCTGGTCACCGAGTCGGTCCGCGGCGACGGCGGCGTGCTGAAGAACTCCGAGGGCAAGCGGTTCATGTTCGACTACGTCCCCGACGTCTTCCGCAAGCAGTACGCGGAGACCGAGGAGGAGGCGGACCGCTGGTACACCGACCCGGACAACAACCGGCGCCCGCCGGAGCTGCTGCCCCGCGACGAGGTGGCCCGCGCGATCAACAGTGAGGTCAAGGCCGGTCGGGGCTCCCCCGCCGGCGGTGTCTTCCTGGACATCGCGAGCCGGCGCTCGGCCGACGAGATCCGCCGCCGGCTGCCCTCGATGTACCACCAGTTCAAGGAGCTGGCCGACGTCGACATCACGGCCGAGCCGATGGAGGTCGGGCCGACCTGCCACTACGTGATGGGTGGCGTGGAGGTGGACCCGGACTCGGGCGCCGCCTTCGGCCACGTACGCGGGCTGTTCGCCGCCGGTGAGGTCTCCGGCGGTATGCACGGCTCCAACCGGCTGGGCGGCAACTCCCTGTCCGACCTGCTGGTCTTCGGCAAGCGGGCGGGCGGGCACGCGGCCAGCTACGCCGACGGGCTGGCCGCCCGGCCGAAGGTGGCCGTGGACGCGGTCGAGGCGGCGGTGGAGACCGCCCTGGCGCCGCTGCAACGGGACACCGGCGAGAGCCCGTACACCCTCCAGCAGGACCTCCAGGCGGTCATGGGGGATCTCGTCGGAATCATCCGGCGCGAAGGCGAGCTGGCCGACGCCCTGGTGCGGCTGGCCGAGCTGCGCGAGCGGGTCGCCAAGGTGAGCGCCGCCGGCGGCCGGCGCTACAACCCGGGCTGGCACCTGGCCCTGGACCTGCGCAACATGCTGGTGGTCTCGGAGTGCACCGCGAAGGCGGCGCTGGAGCGGCAGGAGTCGCGCGGCGGGCACACCCGGGAGGACTATCCGGCGATGGAGCCGAAGTGGCGGCAGGTCAACCTGGTCTGCTCGCTGGACGGCGACAGCGTACGGCTGACCCGTAAGCCGCTGCCGACGATGCGGCCGGAGCTGATCAGCCTCTTCGACCGGGCCGAGCTGGCCAAGTACCTCACCGACGAGGAGCTCGCCGACTTCGACGCTTCCGTCGCCGACGCTGGAGAGGCGGACAACCGATGAGCGCGAAGCGTCAGTTCCGGATCTGGCGGGGCGACGAGACCGGCGGCGACCTGCAGGATTACATGGTCGAGGTGAACGAGGGCGAGGTCGTCCTCGACGTCATCCACCGCCTGCAGGCCACCGACGCGCCCGACCTGGCCTGCCGGTGGAACTGCAAGGCCGGCAAGTGCGGCTCCTGCTCGATGGAGATCAACGGCAAGCCGCGACTGGGCTGCATGACCCGGATGTCGACCTTCGGCGACGAGGAGACGGTCACCGTCACGCCGCTGCGGACCTTCCCCGTCATCCGGGACCTGGTCACCGACGTCTCGTTCAACTACGAGAAGGCGCGGGAGACCCCGGCGTTCGCCCCTCCGGCGGACGTCGCCCCGGGCGACTACCGGATGCAGCAGGTCGACGTCGAGCGCTCGCAGGAGTTCCGCAAGTGCATCGAGTGCTTCCTGTGCCAGAACGTCTGCCACGTGATCCGCGACCACGAGGAGAACAAGCAGGCGTTCTCCGGCCCGCGGTACTTCATCCGGGCGGCCGAGCTGGACATGCACCCGCTGGACGCCCGGACCGACCGCAGGGAGTACGCGCAGGCCGAACAGGGCCTCGGTTTCTGCAACATCACCAAGTGCTGCACCGAGGTCTGCCCCGAGCACATCAAGATCACCGACAACGGGATCATCCCCATGAAGGAACGCGTCGTCGACCGCAGGTACGATCCCCTTGTGTGGCTTGGTAGCAAGATCTTCCGTCGGGGCGAGACGCCCCAGACCAGCGTGACCACCGCCCGTCCGGGCTCGGCGAGCCTGCCGGGAACGAGCCGGGGCGGGGGGCACTCGCACGCGGGTGGCTCGCACGACCCGCAGGCTGAGGCGCAGGCGCAGAGCGGCGTCAACTGGCACCGGGAGGTGCCCCACCCCACCGCGCCTGCGGTCGACGACCGGGGCCGGCTGCCGCTGACCGAGCTCACCTTCGACCGGGCCGCCGCGCCGTCGCCGTTCGGCGACGACGTGACCTTCCCGATGCCTCCGGAGCACCTCAACTTCGCGCACCCCGACCAGGACGACAAGCACTGAGCACGACCACCCGAACGGGGGCCCCGGCAATAGCCGGGGCCCCCGTCACATCCCCCCACCCCTAACCCACCCCACCCCGGCCCACCCCGTTGATCATGAAGTTATTGCCCTGCCGACCGGCGTGTCGCGGCAATAACTTCATGATCAACGAGCGAGGAGGCGGGGGCGCAGGGCGGCGACGATCGGTGCGTCGGCGGGGAGCCAGGTGACCGAGTCCAGCTCGTCGGCGGCGAGCCAGCGCAGCGCCTGGTGCTCCAACGCCAGCGGCTCGTCGCCGTGCAGGAGGCGGGCCGCGTACACCTTGAGCACCGAGCGGCCGTGGGCCATCCGGACGTTGCGGCCGACCCGGTCACCGATCTCCACGCGTACGGCCAACTCCTCGGCGCACTCCCGGATCAGCGCCTCGGTCTCCCCCTCCCCCGGCTCGACCTTCCCGCCGGGGAACTCCCACATGCCGGCCACCTCGGGCGGGGCGGAGCGCGCACACGCGAGCACCCGTCCGTCCCGGATGATCGCCGCCCCCACGATCACCTTCAGGTCCCGTCGTTCGGCCTGCCCGCCGCCATTAGCCCGTTCGGTCTGCACGGGCGTCCAGGGTGCCAGATCAATCGGCGGTTTGGGTACCGACGCCGTCCGCTAGTCCAACAGAACACGGAAGTGTGGGCGTGGACACCCTTACCGAGCGACGACAGACTAGAAGGCACCGACAAGACACGGGATGGCGACGATTTGGCCACAAGCCGGCAACGGCGCTTGGGGGGTGCGGTGATGCGCGTGCTGTTCAACAGCCGAGCCAAGCACGACTACCTGTCCGACGCGTTGACCTTGCTAACCGGTTGGACGCGGGAGGGTGAACAGATCCGGCGGACGCTCGTGATCGACGATACCCAACACGCGGCGCTAACTGAACGGGTCAAGGTCGTCGCCGACGCTCTGCACCTGCGTCCCGAGATCAGCCGCCGGTCCGACAGCACCCAGATCCGGGTCGGGCACGGCAACGACGAGCCGCTGACCGAGGGCGAGGTTCTGCTGGCCGCCCGCATCGAGGACGCGTACCGCGCGGTCACCGAGGCCTGACGACCCACCCGACCCACTGGCACCGGTTGCCTAACCTGGGTCGCATGGCGAACATCGCGTACGACCGCAAGGAGCAGGTCCAGCAGATCGAGAGTGGCCTCCTCGACGGCGAGCAGATCATCGCCGTCTACGACGCTGTCGGCACCGGCACCGGGTTCATCGGGCTGACCGACCGCCGCGTGATCATCCAGGACCGCTCGTTCGTCGGGAAGCGGTTCGCGATCACCAGCATCCCGTACTCGAAGATCACCAGCGTGAGCGTGGTCAGCAACAAGTCGTGGGGTGGTTCGTTCTTCTCCACCGGCGCCATCGCCATCCACGTCGGCACGCACACCTACGAGGTGGAGTTCCGTGGCGCGCAGAAGTGCCACCACGTACACAACGTGATCCTGCACCACATCTCCTGACCGCACGTCCCGTCGCGGGCCCGGCTGGCGTAATTGCCTTGCCGGGCCCGCGGCGTCTCTGGTGTCCTCGGTCGACAGCCGCGCGAAAGGAGCAGCCGACATGCCCCACTCGACGAAGTCCCTCCGACCCGACGTCATCCGATCCGAGGAATCGAGACTTCGTGAGCAGGACCGTTCCCCTGGCGCTGCTGGGCGCCACTGATCCCAACCCCGGAGGCCGCTGATGTCGGTCTTCGACGATCCCGGCCTCTTCGGCCGGCTCTGGGCGGCCGGATACGACGACGGCGGCACCAACCCCGACCCGGCCCCCGCCGTGGATTTCCTGGCCGATCTGGCCGACGGCGGCCCGGTCCTCGAACTGGCGATCGGCACCGGCCGCGTCGCGCTGCCCCTTGCCGAACGTGGCCTCAGCGTGCACGGCATCGAGGCGTCCGAGGAGATGCTGGCCCAGATGCGGGCCAAGCCCGGCGGCGACCAGATCCCCGCGGTCGTCGGCGACATGGCCGACGTGGGTGTGCAGGGCCCGTTCCGCCTGGCCTACCTGGTCTTCAACACCCTGTTCAACCTGGTGGACGCCGAGCGGCAGGCGGACTGCTTCCGCAACGTCGCCCGGGTGCTGTCGCCGGGCGGAGCGTTCGTCATCGAGACGTTCGTACCCGACCCGCGCAGCTTCGACGCCGATGAGCAGGTGCAGGTGCGGGAGGTCACCGAGGACTCGGCGACGATCCGACTGCACCGGTACGACCGGCCCGCGCAGCGGTTCATCCGGCAGACCATCACCTTCGACGGTGACGGTGTGCACCTGAAACCGTTCGCCATGCGCTACGCCTGGCCGCACCAGATCGACGAGATGGCGCGGCAGGCGGGGCTCCGGCTCACCGAGCGGTACGCCGACTGGCACCGGCGGCCGTTCAGCGCCGACAGCCCGTTCCACATCTCCGTCTACCGGGCGGAGTAGCGGCAGTTGATCGACTCGGGTTCCGGAATTCCGGGGTGTGCAGGTACGCCTGCCACCCCAACGTCCCGGAGCCCGAGTCGATCACCGTCAGCCACGGACGAGGGCGGGTCGTTCGCTCCGGGCTGATTCTGCTGTCGGCAGTCGTTGCTGGCCGATCCGGCCCACGGCGGGTCGACTGTCTCCATGCCTCGATTCCCGCGTACCTCGCCCTACTGGCCGGTGGTCAGTCATCCCCTGCTGCGGCGCGTGCTGCCCGGGCTGGCCGTGTCCGCCCTCGGCGACGGCATGGCGGTGGTCGCGGTGACCTGGCTCGCCATCCAGCTCGCGCCGCAGGGCCAGCGCGGCCTGTGGATCGCGGTCGCGGTGGCCGCGTACACCCTGCCCAGCGCGGCCGGGACGGTCATCTTCGGTCGGTTGCTGCGCGGGCGCAGCGGCGCTCAGCTCGCCGGCTGGGACGCGATCCTGCGAGCCGCCGCGCTCGCGGCGATCCCGATCGCCCACCTCGCCGGCATGCTCACCATCGGGCTGTACGTCGTCCTGCTCGCCGCTTCCGCGCTGCTGCACTCGTGGGGCTCCGCCGGGCGGTTCACCCTGATCGCCGAGCTGCTGCCGCAGCGCCACCACCTGCCGGCCAACGCGGTGCTCACCACCATCTCCGGGTTCGCCACCATCGTCGGTCCGCCGCTGGCGGGCATCCTGATCGGCTGGGCGGGCCCGGTCTGGGTCATCGCCGTCGACGCCGCGACGTTCGCCGTGCTGGCGCTCACCTATCGCCTCGCCCTTCCCGCCACCGACATGATTCATCGGTACGAGCGCGGCGCCTCTCGTACCGCGGGCTTCGCGGTCATCCGCCGTCAGCCCGCGCTGCTCGGCCTGCTGATGCTGAGCGTCGCGTTCTTCTTCCTCTTCGGCCCGGTGTACGTCGCCATGCCGCTGCACGTCACCGACGACCTGCACGCGTCCGCGACGCTGCTCGGCGCGTACTACACCGCCTTTGGCGTCGGCGGCCTCGTCGGCGGTGTGGTGGCCGGGCACCTTCGCCACTGGCCGCTGCGTGCCACCACGATCGGCATCGTCATCGGGTTCGGCGTCGCCATGCTGCCCCTCGGCCTGGGCGCCCCTATCGGCCTGTCCCTGCCGGCGTTCGCCCTGGCAGGCCTGATCTGGGCGCCGTACATGTCCACGTCGATGGCATTGTTCCAGCGCAGCGCGTCCACCGAGCAGCTCCCCGCGGTGCTCGCCGCGAACGGCGCCGTCCTTGTGCTCGCGGTGCCGCTCGGCACCATGCTGGGCGGGCCCCTGGTGGGGGTTTTCGGCGCGCGCCCGACGCTGCTGCTCTGCGCCGTGGCGATCGTGATCCTCGGCCTGCTGGCTGCCGGGTTCCAGATGGCGCGGCGGGACGGGGCGGGTTCCGTCGCCACCGAGGTCAGTGCCCGTCGCCGATCTGGACGTCCTCCGGCGCCGGCCGGCCGCGCCCCGTCTCCACCAGCTCCTTGAGACTCATCAGGAAGATCGCCCACTTGGTGCTGCACTCGTGCATGAGTTCGGTCGGCTCGCGCCAACCCGCGTGCGTGAAATCAACGATCGTGTACTTCCCACGCTGGCCGAAGCGCCAGTTGACCTCGGTGCCGATCCACTCGTCGGGGCCACCGACGACCCGCCACCGCACCCGTCCGGCCGGGTCCAGCTCGATGATCTCCAGATCGAACCCACCGTCGGCACCGAACCGGACGGTCAACTGCCCGCCGACCTCGCCCTTTCCGGTCGTGTCGATCGACCACCAGCCCGCGACGCCCTCGGGAGTCGCCACCGCTCGGTAGACGTCGCCGAGCGGGGCGACGACGCCGACCTGATGCAGAATGTCCACCACTTCAGACTCCTTCGTCTCAACGATCCGCAACCTTTGGTTGCGTAACCGTACGACGATTGCCGCCCGTCGCGCAACCTTTAGTTGCGCTTCACGATCCGTCGTACCCGAGGCACACAATGCGGTGCATGTCTGAGTCAGCTCCCCAGCGGCACCACACCATCGACTACATCGAGCTCACCGTGACCGACCTCGCCGAGGGCAAGCGCTTCTATGCCGACGCGTTCGGCTGGCAGTTCACCGACTACGGCCCGGGGTACGCGGGCATCCGCAGCCCGCGCGGTGACGCCGCGCCCGAGGTGGGTGGTCTCCGCCTGGACGAGGAGGTGCGGGCGGGCGGCCCGCTGGTACTGCTCTACTCGAGTGACCTGGACCGGTCCGTGCAGGCGGTGAAGGAGGCCGGGGGCCAGCTGGTCAACGGGCCGTACGAGTTCCCCGGAGGCCGCCGGTTCCACTTCACCGACCCGAGCGGCAATGAGTTGGGCGTCTGGGCCGAGCAGTAGCGCGTGCGAGGCCGCCGGTGACTTCGACGGCTTCTCGGTAGCCGAGCAGTCGCGCTGGAGAGCTGACTACTACCGCACATGACCTGCTGACCGTCACCGCCGGCGGGCGCGCAGCACCCCGGTCAGCATCGGCAGGTTGAACTCACCCTCGGCGGTTTCGGGCCTACTGGCGAGGAAGTCGCGGATCCGGCCGAGCGTGGTCTCCCGGTCCGGTTCCGGCATGACCAGCATCCCGGCCCGGGTTGCGAGTGTCGCGGTGAGGGAGTCCGCGGTTCGGCGCTGACCGTGCGGAAACTCGGCCTGCTCCGACGAACCGAACCGGGAGTCCAGCCTGGTGCTCGGAACGACCATGGCAGCGGTCGCCGCGCGCCAACTGGTGAGCGTGTCACGCGGGCCGATCGCCGCACTCCCGCTGACACGTTCGAGCTCGGCGACCCAGTCGATCCGGTCGTCCATGATGTTCCACAGGCCCGCCAGGACGCCCCCGGGTGCGAGGACCCGGGCGATCTCCGGCCCCGCGACGGCCATGTCGAACCAGTGCAGGGCGTTGCCGGCCAGCACGGCGTCGACGGACGCGCCCGGCAACGGGATCGCCTCGGCGCTACCCGGCAGGGCACGAACGGTTGGCCTGGCACGGCGCAGCTCGGTGAGCATCGCCGGGTCGGGTTCGACCGCGACGACGTCCGCGCCAACGGCGACCAACGTGTGGGTCAGCTTGCCGGTGCCGGCACCAAGGTCGAGCACTCGCGGGCCGGGCGCGAACTCAAGCGCCCACCGCACCGCGGCCTGCGCGTAATCCGGGCGATGCTCGGCGTACGCGGACGCGGCCGAGCCGAACGACGAACTGAGCAACGTCCGTTCCCCCACAAGGCACCGTCCCTCTGCCTGTCCGTGCCGGACCCGCATCATCCCTCGGATTTCTGGATGTCGGGGTGTTCCAGCCGTCCGGATACCCCGCTTTCCAGGAATCCGAGTCGATCAGGGCCGCCGTCGACCGCGTCCGCGGAAGGGAGAGCTGGATTCAGACGTTGAAGCGGAACTCCACCACGTCGCCGTCCTGCATGACGTACTCCTTGCCCTCAATGCGGACCTTGCCCGCCGCCTTGGCCGCCGCCATCGATCCGTACTCGACCAGGTCGTGGTAGGAGACCACCTCGGCCTTGATGAAGCCGCGCTGGAAGTCCGAGTGGATGACACCCGCGGCCTCCGGCGCGGTGGCGCCGACCGGGACGGTCCAGGCGCGCGCTTCCTTGGGGCCGGCCGTGAGGTACGTCTGGAGCCCGAGCGTACGGAAGCCGACGCGGACGAGCTGGTTGAGGCCGGGCTCGTTCTGCCCGATCGACTCCAGCAGCTCGCGGGCCTCCTCCTCGGGCAGGTCCACCAGCTCGGATTCGATCTTGGCGTCCATGAAGACGGCCTCGGCGGGGGCGACCAGGGCACGCAGTTCGTCGAGGAACGTCTCGTTGGCCAGCTCGGCCTCGTCGACGTTGAAGACGTACAGGAAGGGCTTGGTGGTGAGCAGGTGCAGCTCGCGCAGGTGCTCCAGCTCGATCTTGGCTGCGCCGGCCCCGGAGTAGAGCGTGGTGCCGCCGTCGAGCACCTCGATCGCGGCCTTCGCGGCGGCGACCGCGGCGGACCGGTCCTTGCGGAGCTTGGCCTCCTTCTCCAACCGGGGCAGCGCCTTGTCCAGGGTCTGCAGGTCGGCGAGGATCAGCTCGGTGTTGATCGTCTCGATGTCGTCGGCCGGGGAGATCTTGCCGTCGACGTGCACCACGTTCGGGTCGGAGAACGCCCGGACCACCTGGCAGATCGCCGAGGCGTCGCGGATGTTGGCCAGGAAGGCGTTGCCCCGGCCCTGCCCCTTGGACGCGCCACGGACCAGGCCGGCGATGTCGACGAACGACACCGGGGCCGGCAGCACCTTCTGCGAGGAGAAGATCTCCGCCAGCTTGCCCAGCCGCTCGTCGGGCAGCCCGACCACGCCGACGTTGGGCTCGATGGTGGCGAACGGGTAGTTCGCCGCCAGCACGTCGTTCTTGGTCAACGCGTTGAAAAGCGTGCTCTTGCCGACGTTGGGCAGGCCGACGATGCCGATGGTGAGACTCACGACGGGCCAGCTTACGCCGGTGCCGGACGCGCCGGTCCAGGCGGCTCCGATTCCACCGGGCCGGACGCTGCCCCGGGTCGCGCATCGGCGGGTACGGCAGGTGGCGTCCCGTTGCTACCCTCTCGATGTCGCGTGCGACGTGAGGGGGCGTTGTGGACCAGGTGACGGAATTCGACCGACTGTTCCAGCAAACCCGACAGGCACTGGCGTCGATGCGTTCGACCGGGCAGGTCCCCGACGATCTGGAGGTCGAGCCGGCACGGGGCACCGGGTCTGCGGCGGGCGGTCAGGTCGAGGTCGTGGCGGTCGGCCAGCATGTCGAGTCGGTGACGGTGGACCCGCGCGCGCTCCGGATGGGCGCCGAGATGCTCGGCGAGCAGATCACCATGGCGGTCAACGCCGCGCTGGACGACCTGCGCCTTGCGGCCGGCGAGGCCGCGGACGCGCCCGCGGTCGACCCGGTGGCGCTGGGCCAGCAGCTCGACGAGTTGCAGAACGAGTCGGTGCGCAGCATGGCGGCGATGACCGATGCGCTCACCGACGCGGTGCGGCGCATCCAGCAGGCAGCGAGGTGATGTCATGCGCGAGGACCTACAGGTGCACCCGCCCGCGCTGCGGCAGGGCGGCGGCCACCTGACGACGGTGGCCGAGCAGCTCGCCGCGCAGTGGGAGGTGCTGCTCGCGCGGACGGCCTCGATGGGCGACATCTTCGGCGACGACGACGTGGGCGGCCTGATCGGCATGTCGTACCAGGTGGCCGAGGAGATCGCGGCGGAGTGCCTCGGGTCGGTCGTCGACGGGCTGCGCGGCTTCGGTGCCGGGTTGGGCCTGATGGCCGACCAGTACGACTCGGTCGAGCAGGACAACGACGCCCAGTTCACGACGATGAGCTGGTAGGCGGGCCGATGGGGATCATGCTGCCCGGCGAGCTCGCCGGCCTGTTGAACGAGCTGGGTTACACCTGGCCCAAGTCGGACGAGACGAAGATGTTCGAGCTGGGCCAGATGTGGATGGAGATGGCCGACTCGCTGCACAACGCGGCGGCGGAGGGTACGGCGGCCGCGCAGCGGGTGCTGACCGGCAACCAGGGCGATGCGTTGACCGCGTTCCAGGAGCGCTGGGAGGCCGACGGTTCGGCGATGTCGGTGCTGCGGGACGGCGGCACCGGCGCACAGATGGTGGCGGCGACGCTGTTCGTGTGCGCGCTGATCGTCCTCGCCCTGAAGATCAACGTGATCGTCCAGCTGATCATCCTGCTGGTGCAGATCATCCAGGCGATCGCGACGGCCGCTCCGACGTTCGGCGCCTCGCTGCTGGAGATCCCCGTCTTCAAGAAGCTCACCGACATCGTCCTGAACATGCTGATCGACCAGGCCATCGGGGTGGTGCTGGGATGACCTCTCCGCTGCCCGAGCTGTACGTCGGCGTCGACGTGGAGGCGGACGGGCCGATCCCCGGGCCGAACAGCATGATCTCGTTGGGCATGGCCGTGGCCGGTCGCCCGGATCTGACGTTCTACACCGAACTGCGTCCCATCTCCGACGAGTTCGTGCCGGCCGCGCTGGCCGTGTCGGGTCTGGACCGGGACCGTCTGCTCCGCGAGGCGCCCACCGCGCCGGAGGCGATGGCAGCGGCGGCGGCCTGGGTCAACGGACTGCGCCGGATCGGCCGCCCGGTCTTCCTCGCCGCTCCCGCTGTCTGGGACGGCATGTTCGTGCACTGGTACTTCGTGCGCTTCGTCGGCCACAGCCCGTTCGGCGCCACCGGTTCCGGCGTCGACCTCCGCAGCTACTGGATGGGGCTGACCGGCAGCGAGTGGGTCCAGACCCGCAAGGGCAAGATCAAGCACGAGCTGGGTCTGCACGACGTACCGCACACCCACCACGCCGGCGAGGACGCCGCCGAACTGGCGCAGGTCTTCGACGCCGTGCTGCGCCGCCGCCAGTCGGGCGGGCTGGAATGACCGGCCGTCGACGGGATCTGCCGGACGGCGCCACGACGGCCGCCCGGGGCATCGTGGCGCAGGCCGCCCGGAGCATGATGCGACGGGCCGACGACGTGGCGGGCGAGACAGCCGAGGCGGCGACCACCCGGGCCGCCCGGCAGATCCCGCAGGGCTTCACCGAACGGCAGTGGACCCGGTTCGCCCGGGGCGCCCGGCAGACCCAACGGCAGGCCGGGCTGCCCGACGGGGACCTGGTCGCCCACGGCAGCCGGGTGAAGGGCACCGCCCGCCCGGACTCCGACATCGACGTGGCGCTCATCGTCGACGACAAGACCTTCTTCGACCTGGCCGAACGCTCCCTGTCCCGGGCTCCGGACGGGACCCGGCTGCGCAAGACGATGCTGCGCCGGATCAACGAGAACGGTCAGCTCGCCAGCTTCGATCTGGGCACCGACTTCACCCACCTGCGTCGTGAGCTCATGGACACGCACGTGCCGCACAAGGTGCAGTTCTCCGTGCTGCGCCGGGGCGGCAAGTTCGACAACGGCCCGTTCCTCCCGCTCGATTGAGCGGTTCCGCATCTGGCAAGGTGGCAGACGTGCAGACGACGTTGCAGTTCCTCATCATGGTCGACGGCCCGCTGACGGCGGCGGAGCTGCTCGACCTGATCCGAACCCGGCTGCCCGACGCGGTGCCCTACCGCCGGGACTCGGTGGACGTCCGGGGCAACCTGCTGGAGATCAACCCCAACGAGGACGCCGACCCGCGGCTCGCCGCCACCGACGAGGACGACTACCTCTACTTCCGGTGGCGGGTGGAGCTGACCCCGATGGACCGGTCAGTCGACGAGTCGCACCAGATCGCCCTCGCCCGGGAGCTGCTGCGATCGATCAAGGGGCCGCAGGTGCGGGCGACCGTGTGCGCCGCGTTCGAGGATCGGGTCTGACCGGCGCTCAACCAAGCAGGCGGGGAGCGATGACCGCCTCCCGCACACTGCCGTCCGCGTTGCGGCTCACCTCGTACGCCGAGACGCCCTCGCGGTCGGCGACCGCCTCGACCAGCCCGGTCCCCCGGTAGACCAGGCCGACGCCGTCGTCAGTGCAGTGGCTGGTCGGCAACGTGCCGTCGCCGACCAGCTCGTGCATCAGCGGTCGGCGCTGGGCCTCGCTGTCGTAGTGCACGCCGTTGCCGTACGGCAGCCAGCCCAACGCCTCGGTGAACCCGCGCAGGCGGGGCCCGAAGCTGTCGGTGGCGCCGCCCACGTGCCAGCAGATCGAGCCGGCCGAGACGCCGGCCAGCACCACGCCGGCCTGCCAGCACTCGTGCAGGATCTCGTCGAGCCGGTGCACCCGCCAGACCGCGACGAGGTTGGCGACGCTGCCGCCGCCGACCCAGATCACGTCCTGGGCGAGCAGGTGGGCGCGGACGTCGTCGACGTTCGGCATCGGGAACAGCGCGAGGTGCGACAGGCGGAACCGGGTCTCGGCGAACGCGCCGTAGACGGCGGCGAACGAGGTGGGCTGGTCACCGACGGCCTGCCCGAGGTAGCAGATCCGCGGCTGCGGACCAGCCTCGGCCAGCTCGGCGGCCAGCTCGAAGACCGGGCTGGGGCGCATGTCGTACGGCCCTCGGTCGCCCCGGGAGAAGCCCATGCTGGTGGCGATGATGGTCGGCTCGCTGGCGGGCATCGGGCGTCCTTCCGTCGGGGCGGTGCGGCGTCCATCCTGCCGCAGCCACGAAGCGGCCGGTCACGCGCCCACGTGCCGGCCGCTGCGCTGGCGGGGCACCTCGACCTCGGGCCAGTGGTCCGCGGGCGGCCGGTCGGCCGGGGGCAGTTGCGCCGCGGCGGCACGGGGCAGGGTGAACCGGTCGGCGGCGGCCGGGCCGGCCGAGAACGACTCGCGCAGCATCCAGCGCACCTCGTCGGCCGTCCAGCCCAACTCGGCCCGCGCGGCGATCTCGCGCACCAACCGCCGACCGACGCGGGTGTCGTCGTCGTAGAAGCGCATGCACCAGTGGTGGGTCCACATCCCGAGTGCGCGCAGGCCCGCATCGTCGAGTGAGCCGACCAACCGGCCACAGGCGGTGTCGGCGAAGACCTGCTCCGCCTCGGCCGCCCGGTCCCGTTCGATGGCGCCGACGGCGGCCGGCGCGACGGCCCGCATCCGGCGGTAGAAGGACTGTGCCACCGCGCGGGGCAGCGGCGGGAACGCGCCCGGTGTCGACGCCGCCGCCCAACCCGCCACGCTCGTCATGTCCCGCATCCCTTCTTCAGTTGGTGGCCGGACGGTACCCGTCACGACCGACACTTCCGGGCCGGAAAAACACAGCGGATCGCGGATAGCGACGATGACCTGGGGCGTCTGTACGGGTGACAACGAAACGGGGGTGGTGGGTGGACGAGGACGAACGCGCTCGGCTGGCCGAGTTCGTCGGCAGCCGGACACCGGCGCTGATGCGGGTCGCGTACCTGCTGACCGGGGACCGCAACGCCGCCGAGGACCTGTTCCAGTCGGCGTTGGTGCGAACCATCCCGAAGTGGGAGACCATCCGGCACGCCGATCCCGAGGGATATCTCCGCGTGGTGATGTACCGCGAGCAGATCAGCTGGTGGCGGCGACTTCGCCGACGGCGGGAGACGCCGCTCAACCCGGCCGACGAGCCGGTCGGCGCCGACCCGAGCGGCGGCTCCGACGTACGGCTGGCGATGCGTGCCGCGCTGCGCCAGCTGCCACCGGCACAGCGGACGGTGGTGGTCCTGCGCTACTACGAGGACCTGCCCGAAGGCCGGGTGGCCGAGCTGCTCGGCTGCTCGGTGGGCACCGTCCGCAGTCGTACGCACCGGGCGGTCCAGCGTCTGCGCGACCTGCTGCCGGAGATCGAGCTGCTGGAGGTACGGCGATGACCGATCCCTTCGAGAGCCTCATCCGATCCACCCTCACCGACCTGGCCGAGGAGGCACCGATCGTGCATGACCAGTTGAACCGAGCGGAACGGCGGTTCCGCAACAGACGCCGCGCCACGGTGACGATGGGGGCGGTGGGGACTCTCGCGGCGATCCTGATCGCGGCTCCGATCGCCCTGGCCGCGAGCGGCTCGGACGGGCCTCCGCCAGCCGTGCCGAGCCCAGCGGGCCCGGCGGCCGTACCCGACCCGTCCGGGGCGCCGCCCGGCGTGCCGAGCCGGCCCGGCCTACCGGCTCCGGTGCCGTCGCCGGCCACCTCCGACGAGCCGGGAGACCCCGGCGTGCCGGGCAGGCCGGACGAGCCCGGCCCCCCGGGTGTGCCGGGTAGGCCGGACGAGCCGGGGCCGACCACGGGTGGTGCGCCGGGCGTTCCGGGGCGACCGGGCTCCCCGACGATCAAGCCGAGCCCGTCCGGGCCGAGCACGGGGCCCAGCCCCGCGAGGTGATCGGGCCCGGTCCGACCGAGGTGATCTCCACGCCTCGGTCGGACCGGCCCGGACGCCCACGTCGGCGGAGATTCCGGTCACTACGACCGAACGCGTGTCACCGCTCCGCGCTCATTGACCACCTACCAATGGTTGGTGGCCGACCCGGGGTTTGCCAACGCCGTCGCCACCGCCCCACTCTTGGGCCATGACCGAGCACGACGGCCGAGCGGCCCAGGGCCAGCGATGACCACCGCCATGGCCCGGGTGCCCGACTCCCTGCGGGGGCAGATCGTCACGCCCGGCGACCGCCGGTACGCGCAGCTTCGCTCGACGTACACGACGACTGCCTCGCCGGCCGCCGTGCTGCTGCCGAAGACCACCGCGCAGGTGATCGACGCGATCCGGTACGCCCGGGAGCAGCGACTGCCGATCGCCGTGCGCAGCGGCGGGCACGGCCTGTCCGGAGCCTCCTCCAACAACGGCGGCGTCGTGATCGACCTGTCCATGCTCAACCGGGTGCGGGTGCTCGACGAACGGGCCGGACTGGTCCGGGTCGAGGCCGGCGCCCGCTGGGCGAACGTCGCGACGGCGCTTGCCCCGTACGGCCTGGTGGTCAGCTCGGGCGACTACGGCGGTGTCGGCGTCGGCGGGCTGGCCACCGGCGGCGGCGTCGGCTGGCTGGTACGCGCCCACGGCCTCACCATCGATCGCGTCCGCGCGGTGGAGGTCGTGCTCGCGGACGGGACGCTGGTACGCGCCGACGCGGCGCACGAACCGGAGCTGTTCTGGCTGGTCCGGGGCGCCGGCGCGGGGGCCGGTGTCGTGGTGGCGTTCGAGATCGAGGCCGCCGAGCAGCGCAACGTGGGCGTGGCGCAGCTGGTCGTCGAGGCGCACCCGGACGGCCGTACCGTCCGCGAGTGGGCGAGCTTTCTGGCGCAGGCCCCCCGGGAGCTGTCCGCCGCCGCCGTGCTGTTCGCCGAGGGCCGCTCGACGCTCATGTCCGTCACCGCAGTGGTGGCCGCGGAGAGCCTGCGCCGCGTCCGGCCCGTCGTGGAGCCGCTGCTGGCCATCGGGAAGGTGCTCGAACACCGCAGCGACCTGCTGCCCTACCCGACGCTGGTGCCGACCGCGCACCTGCACCCGAACGTCGGGCAGCAACGGGGTACGACCACCAACGGCCTGTTCGCCGAGCTGGACCCGGGCGTCGCGCGAGCGGTCACGCGGGCGACCACCGGTCCGGGCCGGGCGGTGATCCAACTGCGCTCGGTCGGCGGGGCGGTCAACGATGTCGCCGCCGCCGCGACGGCCTACCCGCACCGGCACCAGAACACCCTGGTCATCGCCTCGACGTTCCCACCGCTGGGCGGCGCGGCGTTGGACACCGCCTGGCGGGCCGTCGGCGCGCGAGCCGACGGCGAGTACGTCAACTTCGAGAGCCGACCAGGCCCGGCCGCGTTCGCCCGGATCTACCCGGGCGAGACCGGCGCCCGGGTGCGCCGGCTGTGGAAGCGGTACGACCCGGACGGCGTGTTCCGCTCGCCCCTGCTGGCCGGGCAGTCCACGCGGTCGGGGCAGTCGAACCGGTCCGGCCAACCCGCCCGGTCCGGGCAGCGGTCCGGCCAGCCGCACCGTCGCCGCCGCTGAGCGGTGCCCGGGCCGGCAGTGCGCGGCCGGCCCGCCGCGCACACGCCCAGGTCCGATTCCCGCCAGCCGAGGGCCCGACCAGCGGGGCACCATAGGTGACGTGGAGATGGACTTCGAACGGTGCTACCGCGCGGTGGACAGCCGGGACCAGCGGTTCGACGGCTGGTTCTACACCGGCGTGACGTCGACCGGGATCTACTGCCGGCCGTCCTGCCCGGCGACCACCCCCAAGCGGCAGAACGTCCGGTTCTTTCCGTCGGCCGCGGCCGCGCAGGGCGCCGGGTTGCGCGCCTGCCGCCGCTGCCGGCCGGATGCCGCACCCGGCTCGCCACAGTGGGACGTCCGCGCCGACGTGGTCGGCCGGGCGATGCGACTGATCGCCGACGGGGTGGTCGACCGGGACGGCGTGCCGGGGCTGGCCGCCCGCCTCGGCTACACCGAACGGCACCTGCACCGGATGTTGCGCGCCGAGATGGGTGCCGGGCCGCTCGCGCTGGCCCGGGCCCAGCGGGCGCAGACCGCCCGGATCCTGATCGAGACGACCGGCCTCGGCATGGCCGAGATCGCGTTCGCCGCCGGGTTCGGCAGCGTGCGGCAGTTCAACGACACGGTCCGCGAGGTGTACGCGAGCGCACCGTCCGAGCTGCGGACGGCCCGTGGTCGGCACCTGGCGGCGGTCGGGGCGGGAACCATCACGCTCCGGCTGGCGTACCGTCCGCCGCTGCACGCCCGAGCGCTGCTGGACTTCCTCGCGCTGCGCGCGCTGCCCGGGGTGGAGGAGGTGCGCGACGGGACGTACCACCGGGGGTTGCGATTGCCGCACGGCGCCGGCCAGGTGGCGCTGACCCCGGCGGACGGGCACGTGGCGGCGACGCTGCGCCTGGCCGACCTGCGCGACCTCGCGCCGGCGGTAGCCCGCTGCCGACGCCTGCTCGATCTGGACGCGGACCCGGTCGCGGTCGACGCCACGCTCGCGGCGGACCCGGCGCTGGCCCCGGTGGTGGCCGCCGAGCCCGGCATCCGCGTCCCCCGCGCGGTCGACGGCTTCGAGATGGCCGTTCGCGCGATCATCGGCCAGCAGGTCTCGGTGACGTCCGCGCGAACAACCCTCACCCGCCTCCTGACCGCCCGCGTTGATCATGAAGTTGTTGCCCCCGACGACGGCGTGTCGCGACAACAACTTCATGATCAACGGACTGACCTGCGGGGGTTTCTCAGCCCTGAGGAGGTTCTGGCCCTTCCGGATGCCGCCTTTGGGATGCCTCTTCGGCGGCGGGAGACCATTCGTGGGCTCGCCCTCGCCGTGGCGGACGGGACCGTGGACCTGGCGCCGGGTGGGGACCGGGAGGAGACCGTACGGCGGCTGCTCGCGCTGCCCGGCATCGGCCCGTGGACCGCCAGTTACCTCGCCCTGCGCGCCCTCGGCGACCCGGACGTCCTCCTCGACACCGACCTCGCGATCCGCCGCGGCGCAGCAGCGCTCGGCCTGCCCGACACGACCCTCACGGCGCACGCCGAACGGTGGCGCCCCTGGCGGTCCTACGCCACGATCAGACTCTGGAGAGCGGCATGAGCATCGACAGCACCGTGCTGACCACCCCGACCGGGCCGCTGAGCATCCTCGCCGGCAGCGACGGCGAGGTCCTGGCGGCCGGTTTCACCCCCGACCCGGCGGCGCTGCTGCCCCTGATCCACCCGACCCTGCGGGCGCCGCTGCGGCAACGCGCCGACCTCGGGCCGGCGACCGTGGCCGTCCGGTCCTACCTGGACGGCGACCTCGCGGCCATCGACTCGGTGCCGGTACGGCAGCACACCGGCGGCGAGTTCATGGCGCACGCCTGGCGGGTGCTGCGGGAGGTTCCGCCGGGCACCCCGGTCACCTACACCGGGTACGCGGCGCTGGCCGGCCGGCCACCGGCGGTGCGCGCCGCGGCGGCGGCCTGTGCCCGCAACGCGGCGGCGCTCTTCGTACCCTGCCACCGGGTGCTGCGCACCGACGGCACGCTCGGCGGCTACCGCTGGGGGCTGGACGTGAAGAAGTGGCTTCTCGGTCATGAGCGGCGGTTGACGGCAAGCTGACAGCAGCATCGACACCTATTGACGCTACCGTCGGGTAGTGCCTGTGGAGAGCGACGGCGACCGGGCCGCCCCGGTCGCCGCGGGCCGCCACCCCGTGCACAACCTCTGGCGGCTGCGCCGCTACCTGCGCCCGTACGCCGCCGAGTTCGCCTGGTTGCTGGTCGCGGGCCTTGCCGGCACGGCCGCCGGGATCGCCGTACCGCTGGTGGTGCAGCGGGTGGTGGACGGGCCGGTGGCCCGGCACGAGCCCGCCGGCCTGCTCCAGCTCGGTGGCCTGGCGCTGCTGCTCGGCGTGATCGAGGCGGTGCTCATCTTCATCCGGCGGTGGGTGCAGTCCTCCTCGGCGGTGGGCATGGAGGCGGCGCTGCGCGCCGACGTGTACGCGCACCTGCAACGGCTGCCGGCCAGCTTCCACGACCGCTGGCAGTCCGGCCAACTGCTCTCCCGGATCACCAGCGACCTGTCCGTGATCCGCCGTTTCCTCTCGTTCGGTGTCTTCTTCCTGGTGCTCAACCTGACCACCTACGTGGTGGTGGTCCTGCTGCTGATCCATCTGCACACGGCGCTCGGGCTGCTGGTCGCCGCCAGCGCCGTGCCACTGCTGCTGATCACCCGCCGCTTCGGCCGGCATTACCACACCGCGTCCCGCCAAATGCAGGACCAGCAGGGCGACGTGGCGACGCTTGTCGAGGAGACCGCGCAGGGCCTGCGCACCATGAAGGCGTACGGCCGGGGGCCCGAGTTGGCGGCCCGCTTCGCCGCGGGGACCCGGACGCTGCACGACACCGGTGTGGGCAAGGGCCGGCTGCTGGCGAACACCGCGGCGCTGCTCGACCTGGTGCCCAACGTGACCCTGGGCGTGGTGCTGGTGGCCGGGGCTGCCGCCGCCGCGCAGGGCGTGCTCACCATCGGCGAACTGGTGGCGTTCGCCAGCCTCCAACTGATGCTCATCTGGCCGGTGCAGTCGCTGGGCTGGATCATCGCCAACGGTCAGGAGGCGGCCACCGCCGCGGACCGCATCCAGGAGGTGCTGGACACTCCGCCGCAGATCGTGGACGCTCCGGACGCGCGCACGCTGGCCCGCGAGGCGATCCACGGCCGACTCCGCTTCGAACGGGTCGACTTCCGCTACCCGGGCGCCACCACCGCCGTACTGCACGGAATCGACCTGACCATCGAGCCGGGCGAGACGGTGGCCCTGGTCGGGGCCACCGGCTGCGGCAAGAGCACGCTGCTCTCCCTGGTGCCCCGGCTGCACGAGGTGACCGGCGGCCGGATCACCCTGGACGGGCACGACCTGCGCGAGCTGCGGCTGGCCTCGCTGCGCCGACTGGTCGGGGTGGCGTTCGAGGAGCCCACGCTCTTCTCCATGTCGGTGTGGGAGAACCTCACCCTGGGTCGCCCGGACGCCGACGACGACGAGGTCCGGGCCGCCCTCGCGCTGGCCCAGGCCGATTTCGCGTACGACCTGCCGTGGGGTCTGGCCACCCGGGTGGGTGAGCAGGGGTTGTCCCTCTCCGGCGGCCAGCGGCAGCGGTTGGCGCTGGCGCGGGCGGTGCTCGGCCGACCGGCGCTGCTGGTGCTCGACGACCCCCTGTCCGCCCTCGACGTGCACACCGAGGCGCTGGTGGAGGCGGCGCTGCGGCAGGTCCTGCGGGCCAGCACCGCGCTTTTGGTGGTGCACCGGCCGTCGACTATCGCGCTGGCCGACCGCGTCGCCCTGCTCGACGGTGGACGGATCTCCGCGATCGGCCGGCACTCCGAACTGCTGGCCAGCGTGCCCGCCTACCGGGCGTTGCTCGCCGCCGAGCCGCCGCCCGCGCAGCCGGCCGGCGCCACCAACCCGGAACTGGGGCACACCCGGGCGGCGGGGCCCGGCGCGTCCACCCCGGACGGCTGGGGGCTGGTGCGCTCGTGAACTCCCCGCAGCAGGTCGACCCGCCTCCCGCCGAGGAGCCGGAGCTGACCCGCTGGCGGGGAACGGCCACCGACCCGGAGGCCGACCGGAGTCGGGCCGAGGAGACCACCCCGGAGGCGGTGGCCCGGCTGCGCCGGCACAGTCGAGCCCTGCTGGCCCATCTGCTCCGCCCGCACCGGAGAGGGCTCGCCGCGGCGGTCGGCCTGCTGCTGGCGCAGAACGCTGCCGCGATGGCCGGTCCGTACCTGGTCATGGTCGGCATCGACCGGGCCATCGCGCCGCTGCGCGCCGGGAACGCGGTCCCGCTGGCCGCCGTCGGCGGCGCGTTCGCCGTCGCCGCCGTGACCGAGTACGCGGCCCGCCGCGGTTTCCTCACCCTCAGCGCCCGGATCGGCCAGGCGGTCCTCCTCGACCTGCGGCAGCGGGTGTTCGGGCACTTCCTGCGACTGTCGGTGGGCTTTCACGAGCGGTACACGTCGGGCCGGATGGTGTCCCGACTCACCAGTGACCTGGATTCGATCGCCGAACTGGTCGACGGCGGGATCGACAGCCTGGTGCTGGCCGCGTTGTCGATCCTGTCGGTGGCCGCCATCCTGCTCTGGCTGGACCTGCCGCTGGCCGCGGTGACGCTGTTCGCGTTCCCGTTCCTGTTCTACCTCTCCCGCTGGTTCGCGCGGGCCTCGGCCGGCGCGTACCGGCGGACCCGGGAGGCCGTGGCGCTGGTCATCGTGCACTTCGTCGAGTCGATGCGGGGTATCCGCGCGGTGCAGACGTTCCGCCGGGAGCCCCGCAACCAGCGGATCTTCGTGGCGCTCGGGGACGACTACCGGCGCACCAGCCTGCACGCGTTCCGGCTGATCGCCACGTACTCGCCGGCGATCAAGCTGATCGGCAACGTCACGGTCGCGGTCGTGCTCTGCTACGGCGGATGGCGGGTGCTCGGCGGGCGGACAGAGGTCGGTGTGCTCGCCGCGTTCCTGCTCTACCTGCGCCGCTTCTTCGAGCCGATGCAGGAGCTGAGCCAGTTCTACAACTCGTTGCAGTCGGCGACGGCGGCGCTGGAGAAGCTGGCCGGGGTGCTCGACGAGCGGCCTGCCGTGGCCGAACCCGCCCGGCCGGTGTCGCTGCCGACCGGCCCCGGTCACGGTGAGCTGACCTTCCGGGGCGTCTCCTTCGGCTACCGCGCCGGCACGCCCATCCTCGCCGGGCTGGACCTGACCGTGCCGGCCGGGCAGACGGTGGCGCTGATCGGGCCGACCGGCGCGGGCAAGTCGACCATCGCCAAGCTGGTCGCCCGGTTCCACGACCCGGACGCCGGCGCGGTCCTGCTGGACGGGATCGACCTGCGCGAGGCGGCCGACGCCGACCTGCGCCGCGCGGTGGTGCTGGTGACCCAGGAGAACCACCTGTTCAGCGGCACCGTCGCGGAGAACATCCGGTTCGGCCGGCCGGACGCCGACGACGCCGCCGTGCGGGCCGCCGCCGAGGCGATCGGCGCGCACGACTTCATCGCCGCGCTGCCCGACGGGTACGCGACGCAGGTGCACCGGCGCGGCGGGCGGCTCTCCGCCGGGCAGCGGCAGCTGGTCGCGTTCGCCCGGGCGTTCCTGGCCGACCCGACCGTGCTGATCCTCGACGAGGCGACGTCGTCACTGGACGTGCCGACCGAACGGCTCGTGCAGCGGGCGCTCGGCACCATCCTGCGGGACCGCACCGCGCTGGTGATCGCGCACCGGCTCTCCACTGTGGAGACCGCGGACCGGGTGCTCGTCCTCGACGGCGGGCAGGTCGTCGAGGACGGCCCACCGGCCGTGCTGGCCGCCACCGACGGTCGCTACGCGGCGCTGCACCGGCAGTGGCGCGACTCGCTCGTGTAGAGCCGGCGATGCGCAAGTCCGTGGCTCGACACCCTGCTGATGCCTACGATCGGCAGATGACCGATACGGCGAGGACGGCCCGCGCCGGCGTTCCCGAGCGTCCGAGTCTGGACGGGCTCGAGGAGCGCTGGGCGCACCGCTGGCAGGAGGAGGGCACGTACGCGTTCGACCGCTCGAAGAAGCGTGTTGACGTGTACGCCATCGACACCCCGCCGCCGACCGTATCGGGCGAGCTGCACATGGGGCACGTCTACTCGTACACGCACACCGACACCGTCGCCCGCTACCAGCGGATGCGCGGCAAAGCCGTGTTCTACCCGATGGGCTGGGACGACAACGGCCTGCCCACCGAACGTCGGGTGCAGAACGTCTACGGGGTGCGCTGCGACCCCGCCCTGCCGTACGACCCGGTGTGGCGGCCCCCGGCCACCCCGATCGACGAGGCCGCGCGCCGCGACCCCACCCCGATCTCGCGGCGCAACTTCATCGAGCTGTGCGAGCGACTGACGGTCGCCGACGAGCAGGTCTTCGAGGCCCTCTGGCGGCGACTCGGGCTCTCGGTGGACTGGTCGCTGACGTACACGACGATCGGTCGGGTGGCCCGCGCCACCAGCCAGCGGGCGTTCGTGCGCAACCTGCTGCGGGGTGAGGCGTACCAGGCGGAGGCGCCGACGCTGTGGGACGTCGGCTTCGCCACCGCGGTCGCCCAGGCCGAGCTGGAGGACCGGGGGCGCCCCGGCGCCTACCACCGGCTGCGGTTCACCGGGCCGGGCGGGCGCGAGGTGCTCGTCGACACCACCCGGCCGGAGCTGTTGCCGGCCTGCGTCGCGCTGGTCTGCCACCCCGACGACGAGCGGTACGCCGACCTGGTGGGTCAGACGGTGCGCAGCCCGCTGTTCGACGTCGAGGTGCCGGTGTACGCCCATCCGCTCGCCGACCCCGCCAAGGGCACCGGCATCGCCATGGTCTGCACGTTCGGCGACCTGAGCGACGTCACCTGGTGGCGGGATCTCGACCTCGACACCCGGGTGGTCATCGGCCGCGACGGTCGGCTGCTTCCGGAGCCGCCGGCCGGGGTGCCCGCGGCGCCGTACGCGGCGCTGGCCGGGCGTACCGTCAACGGCGCCCGCCGGGAGATCGTCGGGATGCTCGCCGACGCCGGTGACCTGATCGGCGAGCCACGCCCGATCACCCACCCGGTCAAGTTCTACGAACGCGGCGACCGGCCACTGGAGATCGTCTCGACCCGCCAGTGGTATCTGCGCAACGGCGGGCGGGACGCCGACCTGCGGGCGACGCTGCTGGCCCGGGGCGCGGAGCTGCACTGGGTGCCGGCGCACATGAAGCACCGCTACGACAACTGGGTGAGCGGCCTGACCGGGGACTGGCTGGTCAGTCGGCAGCGCTTCTTCGGCGTGCCGGTGCCGGTGTGGTACCGGCTCGACGACGCTGGCGAGCCGGACTGGTCCCACCCTCTCACGCCCGACGAGTCCGCGCTGCCAGTCGACCCGTCCAGTGATCCGGCGCCCGGCTACGACGAGTCGCAGCGCGGCCAACCGGACGGTTTCCTCGGCGACCCGGACGTGCTGGACACCTGGGCCACGTCGTCGCTGACCCCGCAGATCGTCGGTGGCTGGGAGACCGACCCGGCCCTGTTCGCGCAGGTCTTTCCGATGGACCTGCGCCCGCAGGGTCAGGAGATCATCCGGACCTGGCTGTTCGACACCGTGGTCCGATCGCACTTCGAGCACGGGGTGCTGCCCTGGCGGGACACCGTGCTGTCGGGCTGGATCCTCGACCCGGACCACAAGAAGATGGCCAAGTCCAAGGGCAACGTGGTCACCCCGCTGGCGCTGCTGGAGCAGCACGGCTCGGACGCGGTGCGCTACTGGGCGGCCAGCGGCAAGCCCGGCATGGACCTGGCCTTCGACCCGGCGCAGATCAAGGTCGGCCGGCGGCTGGCCACCAAGCTGCTCAACGCGTCGAAGTTCGCGCTCGGCCTGGGCGCCGGGGACGCGTTGCGCGCACCGGCGACCGCCCCGCTGGACCGGGCCATGCTCGCCGAACTGGCCACCGTGGTCAGCGCCGCGGGCACCGCCTTCGACTCCTACGACCACACGGCCGCGTTGCAGGCCACCGAGTCGTTCTTCTGGCGCTTCTGCGACGACTACATCGAGTTGGTCAAGGAGCGGGCGTACGGCACCGGAGCGGCTGCCGACTCGGCGCGGGCCGCGCTGGCCTGCGCGCTGTCGGTGCAGCTACGGCTGTTCGCCCCGGTGCTGCCGTACGTCACCGAGGAGATCTGGTCGTGGTGGCGGTACGGGTCGGTGCACCGCGCGCCCTGGCCCACCACCTACGAGGTGGCCCGGACGATCGAGGGGACGGGAGAGCCGGCGCTGCTGCGGCTCGCCGGTGACGCGTTGGGCCAGGTGCGGCGGGCCAAGTCGGAGCGGAAGCTGTCCATGAAGGCGGAGGTGCCGTTGGCCGAGGCACTGGGCCCGGCGGCGCTGCTGGAGCAGCTCACCCTGGTCGCCGACGACCTGCGCGCGGCCGGTCGGATCGGCAAGCTCGACCTGCTGCCCGACCGCACCCCGGAACTCGTCATCGCCTGCGCCTTCTGACCGAAGTCCGCCGCCGCCCGCACCGACCGGCGGCGGCGGCGGACCGGTCGTTCACCAGCCGCGCAGGAAGCGCAGGCCGAGCAGGATGGCCGCCACGGCGGGGCCGACCAGCAGGGTGATCGCCTGGAGCCGGTACGGCATCCGATGCCGGGTCAGCTCGCCCGCGTTGCCCAGCACGATCGCCCCGGCCAGCATCAGGAACACGCCCCACCAGCCCGTCTCCAGGTGGATGAGACGGATGTGGATCAGTTGCAGGGTCACACCGAGCAGCGCGCCGGTGAGCGCGAGCAGCGCCACCGCGCGGTGCAGGCCACGGGCCAGGGGGTGGGCGGCCCGCCAGCCGTACGTGCCGGCGACCGCCAGGCAGGGCAGCACCACCAGCAGCGGCCAGCCCTGCCCCATCGCCCCGAACATCAGCAACGCACCCACCACGAACACCAGCGTGCCGACGCAGGCGATGACGTACCCGGCGAAGGCCCGACCGCCGCCGCGGGCCAGCAACGGCCCGCCGCTGGCCGCGATCAGCGCGGCCGGGATCAGGATGAAGCCGGCCCACCAGTGGAACCGGCCGCTGCCCTGGGCGGCCGTCGCGACCGTCGCGCACGCCAGCCCGGCGACCGCCAGGCTGGTGAGCCACGGCCGGCTGCTCCGCGAGTACGGCTCAGCCAACGATGTCCACTCCGCTTCGACGCTCACACCAGTCAGCCTGGGCCCCGGCACCCCGGCCGGTCCATCCGGCCAGCCCTACCCGTTGCGGGAGGCTGGCCGGAACCGTACCCCGCATGTGCCTCAGCTCGTCTCGCCGGCCACGCTGAACGAGCGCAGGCGGTCGATCGCCAGCACGGTGAAGCCGACACTGACCAACGCGGTCATCACGGAGGCGACCGGCACCGACACGGTGGTCTCCAGCAGCCCGCTGGGGGCGAGCCGGTCGGCGAGGGCGATCACGTACTGCTGGATGGAGAGCACCTTCGTGCCGCTGACGAAGTTGCCCAGCAGCCCCTCCCAGATGAGCACGTAGACGAGGCCGAGCAGCACCGGACGCCGGGTGACGAGGCTGAGCGCGAGGAACAGCGCCGAGTACGCCAGCGCGCCGAGCGCCGCCGCGAACGCCAGGGCCAGACCGAGGCGTACCGAATCGGCCAGCACGCCCGCGACGTAGAGCGGCACCGCGACGGTGGCCGCGGTGACCCCGGCGGCGACCGCGAGCTTCGGCAGCACGATCTGCCAGCGCGGCAGCGGCTTGGTCAGGATGTGCACGACGGTGCCGTCGTCGATCTCCGCGCCCAGCACGCCGGTGCCGATGATCAACGCAACCACCGGCAGCACCACCGCCAGGCCGAGGCCGACCAGCACCGGCGGCCCCCACTCGCCCGGGTCCACGCCCAGCGACCGGCAGAGGATGGCCAGCCCGAGCAGCACCAACGGCAGCGGGAGCAGCAGCAGGAACCGGCGCCGGCCGAACAGCCCGCGCGCGGTGATCCAGGTAATGGTCGACATGTTCTCAGGCCTCCACCAGGTAGGAGAAGACGCTCTCCAGGGACTCGTCGGACGGCACCAGCTGGCGCACCCGGATGCCCTTGTTCAGGGCGATCCGGGGCAACGCCCGGGTGAAGGCGCCGTAGTCGCCGGCGCGTACGGTCAGGCCGGTGCGGTCCAGCTCGACGCCACTCACCGACGCCTCGGCGATCAGGGCCACGGCCAGCGCCCGATCGTCGGTGGAGCGCACCGCGAAGACGTGCGGGCGGTTGGTCATCAGCCGACGGATGGTCCGAAAGTCACCGGAGGCCGCCAGTCGACCGGCCACCATCACCTGCACCGTCCCGGAGACCTGCTCGACCTCCTCCAGGATGTGCGAGCTGAACAGGATCGTCCGGCCGGCGTCGCCGAGGGTGTGCAGCAGATCCATCATGTGCAGCCGCTGACGCGGGTCCATGCCGTTGAACGGCTCGTCGAGCAGCAGCACCTGCGGGTCGTGCACCAGCGCCGCGGCCACCCGGGCTCGCTGCCGCATGCCCTTGGAGTACGTGCCGATCCGGCGGTCCTGCGCCGACTCCAGCTCCACCAGGTCGATGGCCCGTCGCGCCGCCGCCGCCGGGTCGGCCAACCGGTGCAGCTTCGCGCTGGCGAGCACGAACTCGTACGCGGTCAGGAAACTCTGCACCGCCTCCCGCTCGCTGACCAGCCCCAGCCGGCGGTAGACGTCGGGGTTGCGCCAGGTCGGCTCGTCGTCGAGGGTCACCGTGCCGCGCGACGGGGCGAGGAACCCGGCCATCATGTGCAGCAGCGTGGTCTTGCCGGCGCCGTTCGGACCGAGCAGACCGGTCACGCCCGGCCCGAGGGCCATGCTGATGTCGTTGACGGCCACCACGTTGCCGTACCACCGGGACACCCCGGTCAGGCTCAGCGTGCTCATCAGGAGGCGACCTTCCGGTAGCGGGCCAGCAGGAGGGCGGTCGCGCCGGCGACCAGCAGCACCGCGACCAGGGCGTAGACCGGGCCGAAGTCGCCGATCATCATCTCGCCCGGATCGCCCTCGACCAGCAGGTCACCCAGCGACCAGATGCCCACCCCCTGCACGAGGGTGGAGGGCGAGGCCAGGCCGGCCAGTTCGTTGGCCGTGTTCGACGGCAGGATGCTCAGCACGCCCACGATCGGCGTGGTCATCAAAAAGACCGCGACCACCCCGCCCGCGGCGAAGGCGCGCTTGCCGGTCAGCGAGGCGACCAGCAGCCCGACCGAGGCGAAGACCACCGCCCACAGGCCGGCGTAGAGCAGGCCGGGAAGCAGGTCGAGCAGTTCGTTCCAGACCCCGCGCATGCCCTGCTTGGTGGTGAACGCGGCACCCAGGAACATCACCAGCTGCGGCCCGCCGAGCAGCAGCCAGAGGCCGGTGACCAGCGCCAGCAACTTGGCGAGCGCGTAGTCGGCGCGCGGCAGCGGCCGGGAGAAGTACAGCGGCAGCACACCGCTGCGCAGGTCCCGGGAGACCAGCTCCGGCGCGGCCACCGCGACGAAGAACAGGACCAGCCAGCTCATCGCGTCGGCGAACTGGGCGTACGTGGCGACCGGCTCGCCGAGCTGGCTGCGGACGGCGGCCAGGGCCACCGCGACCAGGGTGACGATGCCGACCACCAGCCACGGGAAGATCTTGGCCTTGGCGCTGCGCCCGAACCCGAAGATGGTGCGCAGCCCGTGCAGGTAGAGCGCGCCGAAGACGTGCCGACGGCCCAGCCGTGGGCCCTCGTAGCGCTGATAGCCGATGTCGTGGATGACGCCGGTCGGTGTGGGCCGCACGGCGGCGGATGACAGCTCAGGCATGGGTGAGCTCCCTCGTGGCGAAGAGTTCGGCCACCCGGTGCCGGCGCTGGTCCAGCCGGTGCAGCGGCAGGTCCAGTTCGGCGACCGCGCCGAGGATCAGGTCGTAGGTGCTGTCGTCGGCGAGCGGTACGAGCAGCAACCGGCCGTCCCGCGCCACCGGCAGGTCGAGCGCCGCGAGCCGGGCGGCCAACTCCTCGGTGCCCTCGCTGACCTCGACGGCCAGCACGTCGGTGGCCGAGGTCATCGCGGAGATGTGATCCGCACGCAGCAGCCGGCCACCGTCGATGGCGATCAGCGTGTCGCAGATCCGCTCGACCTCGCCGAGCAGGTGTGAGCACACCAGCACGGAGATGCCGAACTCGGTGCCGATCCGGTGCACCAGCGCCAGCATCGCGTCCCGACCGGCCGGGTCCAGCCCGTTGGTCGGCTCGTCGAGCAGCAGCAGGTCCGGGTCGTGCACCAGCGCCTGGGCCAGCTTGACCCGCTGCTTCATGCCGGTGGAGTAGCCGCCGACCGGGCGGTAGCGCTCCTCGTAGAGCCCGACGTGGCGCAGCGCCTCCGAGGCGCGCTCGCGGGCCGCGGTGCGCGGCAGGCCACTCATCCGGCCGAGGTGGGTCACCAGCTCGGCGGCGGACAGGTCCGGTGGGAGGCAGTCGTGCTCGGGCATGTAGCCGACGCGGGCACGGACCGCCGCCGGTTCGGTGGTCGGGTCGATGTCGAGCACCGAGACCTGACCGCTGGTCGGGGCGATCAGGCCGAGCAGAATCTTGATCAAGGTGGATTTGCCGGCGCCGTTCGCGCCCACCAGGCCGATGATCCCGGGCTCGACGGCGACGGTGAGGTCGGTGAGCGCGGTGACCCGACCTCCGTACGTCTTGGTGAGCGACTGGGTCGCGATCAGTGTCACGACGCCAGCGTAGGGAGTCGATGCCCCGCACCGACACCGGCGCGCCCCCGGTGCTCCCCTGATCCTCGCGGCGACCCACCCCTAAGGTCCGCCGACGGCGACGATGAACGTTTGCGCCGGTCGTGCGTTCGGCCAGACCCCGCTGCCGGAAAGTCCCCTGCCGGGTGGCACGATTCACTTCCCGTTCACCGGGCAGTGTTCCGGGGGATATTCGACCGCCAAAGCGGAAGGATCGTGATGGTCGAGGTTGGCGTCCCCAAGGTGAGTGTCGTGGTGCCCGCGTACAACTGCGGCCCCCACATCGAGAAGCTGGTGGCGTCGCTGCTGCGCCAGTCGCTACCGGCCGACGAGTTCGAGGCGATCTTCGTCGATGACGGATCGACCGACGACACGGGCAAGCGGCTGGACCGGCTGGCGGCCGAGCACCCGCACATCCACGTGGTGCACATCGAGAACTCGGGCTGGCCGTCGCGCCCGCGCAACCTCGGCATCGAGCGGGCCCGCGGCGAGTACGTCTTCTTCGCCGACGACGACGACTGGTTCGCCGACCAGGCGCTGGAACGGCTCTACGACTGCGCGAAGACGTACGACGCGGATGTGGTGATCGGCAAGATGGCCGGGCACGGGCGCGGCGTGCCCCGGGAGCTGTTCCGCAAGAACCGCTTCGACGCCACCCTGGCGAACGCCCCGCTGATCGACAGCCTGACCTGCCACAAGCTGTTCCGCCGCTCCTTCCTCGACGAGCACGGGCTGCGGTTCCCGGAGGGCGGCAAGCGGCGGCTCGAGGACCACTCCCTGGTCGTACGGGCCTACTTCCTGTCCCGCCGCACCTGCGTGCTGTCCGACTACACCTGCTACCACCACGCGCAGCGGGGCGACGCCCGCAACGTCACCGCGGCGCGGCTGGAGCCGTCGAGCTACTTCGCGAGCGTGCGCGACGCGCTGGACATCGTCGACGCCCACACCGAACCGGGACCGCTGCGCGACCGGCTGCACCGGCGGTGGCTGCGCAACGAGATGATCAACCGGCTGCGCGGCAAGCGACTGCTGGAGGCTCCCCACGACTGGGTGGACCAGGTCGCCGCCGAGGTCCAGAAGATCATCCAGGAGCGCTTCGCTCCCGGGGTAGCCGGCGGCCTGCCGCCGCTGCAACGGGCCGTGGCGTACCTGACCGAGCGGGGCCGGGTCGAGGACCTGCGGCGGCTGGCCCGGTGGGAGGCGGGCATCGCCGGGCACGGCCGGATCGACGAGCTCCAGCCGGACGAGCACGCCGTCACGGTCACCGTTGCCGCCGAGCTGCGCTCCGCGGACCAGCCGATCGGGTTCCGCGCCGACGACGGGCGCGACGTGCTGGTGCTTCCGGTCGGTGAGATCTCCCCCGACGTGCTCGACTCCACCGCGCAGGTCCGCAAGGCCCGCCTCGACGTGGTCGCCCGCCGCCGGGAGACCGGCGACGAGATCTTCCTGCCGGTGCAGTTCCAGACCGAGCGGGTCGCCGGTCCCGGCGGCGCGGAGACCGTCCACCTGGTGCACCGCGCCACCACCACGATCGACTTCCGCGCCCTCAACGGCGGTCGTACGCGGGGCAGTTGGCTCCTCAAGGCACGGATCACCAACGCCGGATGGACCGAGGACGCGCGGCTGCCGCTGCTCTTCATCTGCCCGGCCGACGGCGCGCCCCCGCGGATCCGCGACGAGCGAAAGGTCTGGAACTGGCTGCGGTCCGCGGTGGGTCGCCGGGTCCGTCGCTGACCCGACCGTCCGGGTCGTGGAGTGGCGGCCTCGACCGATCGGCGGTCGGCTGCGAAACTGTGTGCCGGTCAGCGAGTGGGGGGTGTGGATGAGCAACGGCTGGGTGCTGCCCGACGAGGTGCTCCGGGACGCGCCGGCGTACACGCCGCGTCCCGGTGAGCTCGCGGATCTGGAGCTGCTGCTGACCGGCGCGTACGCCCCCCTGACCGGCTTCATGACCCGCGCCGACCTGGTGTCGGTGAGCCGACGCGGCCGGCTGGCCGACGGCACGCCGTGGCAGGTTCCGGTGACCCTGCAGGTGCCGGCCGCGCTGGCGCAGGGCTTCGACCCGCGCGATGAGGCCCGCCGGGCCCTGGTGCTGACCGACGGCGAGGGGGCGCCGGTCGCCGCCCTGGACGTCGCGGACGTCTGGCCGGTACGCGAGGGCGTGGCGGGCCTGGGTGGCCAGCTCCGCCGGCTCGGCGAGGGCGGTCACGGCCCGTTCCAGCGGTTGCGGCGCAGCCCGGAGGAGGTCCGCGCGCTGCTGCCTCCGGGTCGGGTGCTCGGGGTCATCGCCGACCGTCCGCTGCACCGGCCGCAGCTCGCCCAGATCGCGCACGCGGCCCGCACCCTGGCCGCGCACCTGCTGGTGATGATCCCGGTCGGCGAGGGCGGTGTCGGCGGGCTCGCACCGGAGGCGCTGGTGCGTACGATCTTCGCCGCCCGGGACCGGATGCCCCCGGCCACCCTGGTGGCCGTGCCGCTGTCGCATCGGCGGGAGGAGATCAGCGACGCGCTGCTGCGTGCGCGCGTCTCCGCCGCGTACGGGGTCACCCACCTGCTCTCGACCGGGGACATGCTCTCCGGCGCCGGGCTGCGGGTGCTGGTGCCGCGCGAGCTGGCGTACGACAACCGGGACGGGCAGTGGCGCTGGCGGGAGGACATCCCGCCGCGCAACCGCCGCCTCGCGCTCACCCAGGACGAGATCGACGACCTGCTCGACCGGGGCTTCCCGCTGCCGGAGTGGCACACGCCTCCGGCGGTGGCGAAGGAGTTGGCTCGGGCCCGGCCGCCGCGCCGGCACCGGGGGCTGGTGGTCTTCCTGACCGGCCTCTCCGGCTCCGGCAAGTCCACCATCGCCCGGGGGCTGGCGGACGCGTTGCGGGAGAACGGCGACCGGACGGTGACCCTGCTCGACGGGGACGTGGTACGTCGGGAGCTCTCCGCCGGGCTGGGCTTCAGCAAGGCCGACCGGGATCTCAACGTCCGGCGGATCGGCTGGGTGGCGGCCGAGATCGCCCGGCACCACGGGGTGAGCATCTGTTGCCCGATCGCCCCGTACGCGGCCGCCCGCGCGACGGCGCGGGAGATGGCCCTGTCCGCCGGGGCGGGCTTCGTGCTGGTGCACGTCGCGACGCCGCTGGAGGTGTGCGAGCAGCGGGACCGCAAGGGCCTGTACGCGCGGGCCCGCGCCGGTCTGCTCACCGGCATGACCGGCATCGACGACCCGTACGAGGAGCCGACGGACGCGGACCTGGTGCTCGACACCACCCACCTGAGCGTCGCGGACGCGGTGCAGGCCGTGCTGCACCACCTGACCGAGAGCGGCTGGGTGGAGTTGAAGATCCAGTCGGCCTGAGGCGTCGTCCCACCCCTTTCCTTCCGCCGGTTCCGGGCACGCGCTAGTGTTCATCTTTGTTGGAACACGTTCGACCGCGTGAGAGTACGTGGACCCCTGGGAGGCACGGCTGATGCTCGCTCAGCAGCGGCAGTCGGCGATCCTGGATCGGGTCCGGTCCGCCGGTGGCGTTCGGGTGACCGACCTGGCGACCGAGTTCGGCGTCTCCGACATGACCATTCGCCGCGACCTGGAGGCCCTGCACGAGCGCGGCCTGCTGGCCAAGGTGCACGGCGGCGCCACCGCGACCGGCCCCAGCTCGACCGACGAGCCCGGCTTCCACGCCAAGTCGGTCCGGCAACTGCCGGAGAAGGCCGCGATCGCGGACCGGGCGGCGCGGCTCGTGCGGCCCGGTGCGGCGGTCGCCCTCTCCGCCGGCACCACCACCGCCGAACTGGCCCGCCGACTGGTGGACGTTCCCGGCTTGACCGTGGTGACCAACTCGCTCCCGGTGGCCGAGATCCTGCACGCCGGAGGCCGGCCCGATCAGACGGTGGTGCTCACCGGCGGCGTACGGACACCGTCGGACGCGCTGGTCGGCCCGCTCGCGGTCGGCGCCGTCCGGCGGCTGCACCTCGACCTGCTCTTCCTCGGCGTCCACGGCATCACCGAGCGGGCCGGCTTCACCACCCCGAACCTCATGGAGGCGGAGATCGACCGGGCGCTGGTGGCCGCGGCGGACCGGCTGGTGGTGCTCGCCGACCACACGAAGTGGGGCACCGTGGGCATCTCCTCGATCGTCGAGCTGTCGGCAGCCCACGTGCTGGTCAGCGACGAGGCGTTGCCCCCGCCCGCACGACGGGTAATCGGCGAACAGGTGGGCGAATTGATCATGGCAAAGGCAACAAGGGCGGGCCGCGCGACGCGCACGCCGACGAGTGAGGAGACGGCGACGTGAAGCGCACCGCGATCAACCTGGCCGACGGCCGGGAGCTGATCTACTTCGACGAGGACGACGACGCCGTCCGCGACCAGCCGGACCGCCGGGACCTGCCGCCACCGCCACCCGCGTCGCAACTGCGCTACGACCCGCTGACCGACGAGTGGGTGGCCGTGGCCGTGCACCGGCAGACCCGCACCTTCCTCCCGCCGGCGAACGAGTGCCCGCTCGACCCCTCGGTGGGCGACCGACTGACCGAGATCCCCGCTCCGGACTACGACGTGGTGGTCTTCGAGAACCGGTTCCCGTCGTTGAGTGGCCGCGTCGCCGACGAGCCCGGGGAGATCACCCCGTTCACGCCGGTCCGGCCGGGCCTGGGCCGCTGCGAGGTGGTCTGCTTCACCTCCGACCACAACGCCTCGTTCGCCAGCCTCCCGCCGCGTCGCGTCCGCACCGTGCTGGACGCGCTCGCCGACCGGACCGAGGTGCTCGGCGAGCTGCCCGGCGTGGAGCAGGTGTTCTGCTTCGAGAACCGGGGCGTCGAGATCGGCGTCACGCTGCACCACCCGCACGGGCAGATCTACGCGTACCCCTTCGTGACGCCGCGCACCCGGGCGCTGCTGGCCGCGGCCCGCCGGCACGCCGAGCGGACCGGCGGGGGCAACCTGTACGCGGACGTGCTGGCCGCCGAGCGCGCGGCCGGCGAGCGGGTGGTCACCGAGAACGAGCACTGGACGGCGTTCGTGCCGGCGGCGGCCCGCTGGCCGTTCGAGGTGCATGTCGCGCCGCGCCGCGTGGTGCCGGACATCCCGGCGCTCACCGACAGCGAGCGGGACGCCTTCGGGCCGCTCTACCTGGATCTGCTGCGCCGCTTCGACGGCCTGTTCGACATGCCGATGCCCTACATCGCGGCGTGGCACCAGGCGCCGGTGCGGATCGACCGCGAGCTGGGCCACCTGCACCTTCAGCTGTTCAGCATCCGACGGGCGAAGGACAAGCTGAAGTACCTGGCCGGCTCCGAGTCGGGGATGGGCGTCTTCATCAACGACATCTCCCCCGAGCGCGCCGCCGAACTGCTCCGCGCCGCCTGACCCTGGCGAGCCGGCAGAGCCGGCGTTCCGGGCCTGGCGGGAAACAGGGCGCGGGGGGCCCGGGACAGGGCCCCCCGCAGGGAAGGGACGGCTGGCTGTGCTCGACACAGCCGGGAAGGCTGGCTGATCGGCACGCATCCGCGGTCGACCGCGGTCAACCTTCCTTGGACGCGACTGGCATCTCGTCCACCCTGGTCAACGAGGCGCGCGAGGCCGGGTGACGCGGCAGGCGTGTCAGCCGGCGGACACGCCGGAGCCCGCCGGCGGGTGCCGACGGGCTCCGGTGCTGGTGCGGTCGAATCAGGCGGCGAGCCTGCGGGCCAGGTTCTCGTCGAGCGCGTTCATGAACTCGTCGGTGGTCAGCCACGGGGCGTCGCGCGAGATGAGCAGCGCGAGATCCTTGGTCATCTGGCCGCCCTCGACGGTGTCGATGATGACCTGCTCCAGGGTGTTGGCGAACTCGGTCACCGCCGGCGTGCCGTCCAGCTTGCCCCGGTGGGCCAGGCCCCGGGTCCAGGCGTAGATCGACGCGATCGGGTTAGTCGAGGTCTTCTCGCCCTTCTGGTACTGCCGGTAGTGCCGGGTGACCGTGCCGTGCGCGGCCTCGGCCTCGACGGTGCGGCCGTCCGGGGAGAGCAGGACCGAGGTCATCAGACCCAGCGAGCCGAAGCCCTGCGCCACGGTGTCGGACTGCACGTCACCGTCGTAGTTCTTGCAGGCCCAGACGTACCCGCCCTCCCACTTGAGCGCGGCGGCGACCATGTCGTCGATGAGCCGGTGCTCGTAGGTGATGCCGGCGGCGGCGAACTCGTCCTTGAACTCGGTCTCGAACACCTCGGCGAAGATGTCCTTGAACCGGCCGTCGTACGCCTTGAGGATGGTGTTCTTGGTGGACAGGTAGACCGGGTAGTTGCGGTCCAGCCCGTACCGGAACGAGGCGCGGGCGAAGTCCCGGATCGACTCGTCGTAGTTGTACATGCCCATGGCGATGCCGCCGCCGGGGAAGTTGGCGACCTCCATCTCCATCGGCGCGCCGCCGTCTGCCGGGGTGTAGGTGATGGTCACCGTGCCCGGGCCGGGGACGACGAAGTCGGTGGCCTTGTACTGGTCACCGTGGGCGTGCCGGCCGATGATGATCGGCTTGGTCCAGCCGGGGACCAGCCGCGGCACGTTGGACATGATGATCGGCTCACGGAAGACGACGCCGCCGAGGATGTTGCGGATGGTGCCGTTGGGCGACCGCCACATCTTCTTCAGGCCGAACTCCTCGACCCGGGCCTCGTCCGGGGTGATGGTCGCGCACTTGACGCCGACGCCGTGCTCCTTGATGGCGTTGGCGGCGTCGATCGTGACCTGGTCGTCGGTCTCGTCGCGGTGCTGGATCGACAGGTCGTAGTAGTGCAGGTCGACGTCGAGGTAGGGCAGGATCAGCTGCTCCCGGATCTGCTTCCAGATGATCCGGGTCATCTCGTCGCCGTCGAGCTCCACGACCGGGTTGTTTACCTTGATCTTCGCCATCGGCCGGCGCTCCTCTCGGGGGACACGTGCTCAAGCAGTACGAGCGTACTGCAATTGGGCCGGCAGCCCTCAGCCGGCCTCGACTGACCGGCGGAACCGGGCTGCACGACACAGCAGTTCCCTGACACCATCGCTCGATGCCACTTCGCCGCACCCTCGGGTCTATCACGGTTACCGCGCTCACCGACGGCGAGGGTGCCTTCTTCCAGCCCCGCGCGGAGGCGTTTCCGCACGCCACGGCGGCCCAGTGGCAGGAGGCCGACCGCCGCGACCCCGCCTCGGTCACCGCCGACGGGCGGTGGTGGCTGCCGTTTCGCAGCTTCGCGATCCGTTCGGGTGACGGGCCGGTGACCCTTGTCGACGCCGGGATCGGCCCGACCGACGCACCCGCCGCGAGCTGGGCACCGGTGCCCGGTCGGCTGCCCGCCGAACTGGCCGCCGCCGGCATCGACCCGGCCGACGTCGACACGGTCGTGCTGACCCACCTGCACAGCGATCACATCGGCTGGGCCGTCACCGGCACACCGGGCCGGCCGTACTTCCCGAACGCCAGCTACCTGCTCCAGCGCACCGAACTGGAGGCGGCGGAGGCGATCAACCCCGGGCTGCCGGCCGGGCTGGTCGCGCCGTTGCGCGCCGCCGGCCAGCTCCGGGTGGTCGACGGCGAGACAACCCTGACCCCTGCGGTACGACTGCTGCCCACTCCCGGGCACACCCCCGGCCACCAGTCGGTGCTCCTGACAGCGGCCGACGAGCGAATGCTGCTCACCGGCGATCTCCTGGTGCACCTGGTGCAACTGATCGACCCCACCCTGGCGTACGCCCACGAGGTAGACCCCGACGAAGCGCGCGCCTCCCGCCTAACGGCCCTGCACACCCTCAACCCCACCCTGCTAGCCACCCCCCACCTCTCCACCCCCTTCACCCCCGCCCACCCGTGTTGATCAAGAGGTTTGGGTCAGGAATCGCGGTCGTGGTGACGCAAACCTCTTGATCAACACGGGGTCGGGGTGGGGCGGGAGCGCAGGAGGGCGCGCCGGCTCTGCCGGCG
>NZ_JBEXHY010000030.1:0-56778 GCF_040608295.1 Micromonospora sp. NPDC005197
GGCCGCGGCCGGGTCCAGGGTGGCGCCGGCCGGCACGAGGCTGACCAGGCCGGCGGGCAGCCGCACCGGTCGCACGTCGCGGTAGCCGAGCATCGCCAGCACCTCCCGGTCGGCCAGCACGTACCGCCGGCCCAGGTCGGTGACCACGGACACCGCGCCTCCGGACGCGCCGGGCGCCGCGGCGGCCTCGACCACCGCGCCGCCACCCGGCTGCACCACCACGTGGTCGGCCAGCGCCGCGCCGCCGCTCGACGCGGTCCGTGGGACGGCCGCCAGGTCCGGCAGCCGTACGCCCCGCAGCACCTCGCCGGTGCCGCCGTCGTCCCCGACCCGGGCGCAGATCGCCGCGTCGTCGGAGCTGACGAGCGGGGGCGGCACGGGCGGCGGCGCGGTCGGGCCGCTCGGGGCGAGATCGGGCAACGTGGGCAGCGCGGCGAACCGGCCCAGCGTCATCGGTTCCGACTCCCCCTGCCCGGTGCGGGCCAGCAGCAGCCCGGCCTGCAACTCGGTGATCCCGGCCAGCCCGTCGTCGAGCGCCACCGCGTACTGCCGGCCGCCGCCGGAGTTGCGCACCAGGTAGACCTGACCGATCGTGGCGCCCGGCACGCGGGTGGCGGGTCGACCCTCGCCGGGCAGCGCCAGCGGGGCCAGATCGACGCCTGCGGGAAGCGCGTTGAGCAGGGCCGGCGCGACCGGCACCGCCCGCGTCCGGGTGGTCGCCAGCGCGGCCAGCACCCGGTTGGGATCGCGGACCAGGTACCGGCGCTGGTGCCACACGAGGTGCAGGCCGCCGTCCGGGTGGCGCAGCAGCAGCGCGTCGTCGCCCAGCGGCCGACCGCCGTCGGGATCGGTGCCGATCAGCAGCGCGGAGCGGGGGTCCTCGCCGCCGGCCGTCGAGCAGACCGTCCAGGCCGACGTCGCCAGCCGGCCCGGAGCGGGCAGCGAGTCCGGCGCGTCGGCGATGCCCAGGGGCAGGCCGCGCGGCACGTCGTCGATCGAGCGTCGGGAGACCAGCACGGTCTTCGACCGGTCCGCGCCGACGATCAGCAACGCCGACGCGTAGTTGAGCACCGGGTGCAGCTTCTGCTCCCGGTAGACGAACCGGGCGCCGGACTCCTTCTCCACGATCACCGCGCCGGGGTCGCGCCACCCCTTGCCACCGCCGGCGAACAGGCCGTAGAGCGCCGAACCCCCGAGCCCGATCGCCGCGACGAGGACGCTGGCCAGGCCCGCGCCCGCCAGCCGCCGAAACGGTGACTGGGCGGGGTCGGTCTCCCGCATCACCAGTGCGGCGACCGCCCGCTGGACGCTGAACTGGTAGGAGTGCAGCTGATCCTGCCGCGACGGCATGAGGTCCCTTCCGCTGGTTCGACCGGGCCACAGGATATGCGCTGCGTCGATGTCCCGTGGACCCTGCGTGGCGGGCCCGGCCCCGACCGGTACCATCCGGGGACGAATCCGGCGGCGAGAGGGCACCCGTGGGCGCGCGTTTCGAGGAGCTGGCCTGGCGGGAGACCCCGATCGGCGCGATCAGCCTGCGGCGGCGCCGCGATCCGGCGCTGCAGGTCGAGGTGTACGAGGTCAAGCTCGACGACGAGTACCTGATGTCCAGCCTCTTCCCCGTCGCCGAGATCGAGCTGGCCCGGCTGGGCCTGGCCGAACTGACCGGCGACGCCCTCGACGTGGTGGTCGGCGGCCTCGGGCTGGGCTACACCGCGTGCACCGCGCTGGCCGACCCACGGGTGCGAACACTCCTCGTGGTGGAGGCCATCGAGGACGTCATCGACTGGCACCGGCGGGGACTGCTGCCGTTCGCGGCCGGGCTCGCCGAGGACCCCCGGACCCGGTTCGCGCGAGCCGACTTCTTCGCCGCCGTGGCCGGTGACGACGGGTTCGACGCCGAGACGCCCGGACGTCGGTACGACGCCGTCCTGCTCGACGTCGACCACTCGCCGCGCAACGTCCTGCACCCGAGCCACGCCCCCTTCTACGCGCCGGACGGGCTACGCCGACTCGCCGCGCTGCTGCGACCGGAGGGCGTCTTCGCGCTGTGGTCGGACGACCCGCCGGACGACGAGTTCGTCGCGGCGCTCACGGAGGTGTTCGCGACCGCGCGGGCTCATGTCGTGCCGTTCGCCAACCCGCTGACCGGCGGCCAGTCCGCCAACACGGTCTACGTCGCCCGCCGCTGACTCCGCCTGGGGATGGCGTTTGAGGTTGGCGGAATCGGGGACGTGGAGCCCGGGGTCGCCGCATCTCGCGCCGCGGCCGGGTTACGGGAGGTCGCGATGCGTGCCCTGCTCTGGGTCGTCGGTGTGGTCGCCGGCGTGCTGATTCTGCTCGGGCTGATCCTCGAAGCGGTCCGCTGGCTGATCATCATCGGTCTGATCGCGCTGGTGATCGTGATCGTCCTGGGCGTGGTCAAGGGACGGCAGGCCATGCACCACCAGACCCGCCGACGGTGACGCCGGGGCCGTTCAGAACCAGTCGGCGCGCATGTCGAGCGTGGTCCGGTCGAGGCTGTCCAGCAGGTCGAACTGCGGGCCCGTCCGGGGCAGCTCGGCCGTGAAGAAGTAGCGGGCGGCCTGCCGCTTACCGGCGTGGAAGGCGTCGCCACCCTCCTGGGGCGGCAGCGCCAGCACCTGCTCCAGCCACATCCACGCGATCACCACGTGCCCGACCGCCTCCAGGTAGACGCTGGCGTTGGCCAGGGCGAGCACCGGATCACCGCCGGACCAGAGCCGGCGGGTGACCGCGACGACCCGATCCACCGCGCCGGCCAGCCGGTCGGCCAGCTCGGCCGCCTCGCCCCCGGCCCGGCGGCCCCGGCTGACGGTGTCGCCCATCCTCTCGGCCAGCAGGAGCAGGCCCGCGCCGTCGCGCATGGTCATCTTGCGCCCCAGCAGGTCCAGCGCCTGGATGCCGTGGGTGCCCTCGTGGATCGGGTTGAGCCGGTTGTCCCGGTAGTGCTGCTCCACGTCGTGGTCGCGGGTGTAGCCGGCGCCGCCGAGCACCTGGATCGCCAGGTCGTTGGCGACCAGGCACCACTGCGACGGCCAACTCTTGGTGATCGGGGTGAGCACGTCCAGCAGCAGGTGCGCCCGCTCGCGGTCGGTCTGCTCCGGGGCGGTCTGCTCCTCGTCAAGCAGCCGGGCGCAGTAGAGCACCAGGGCCAGGGCACCCTCCACGTAGCTCTTCTGCGCCAGCAGCATCCGCCGTACGTCCGGGTGGTCGATGATCGGCACCTGCGGCGCCGCCGGGTCCTTCGCGTCGACCGGCCGGCCCTGCGGCCGCTCGCGGGCGTACGCCAGGCTCTTGAGATAGCCGGTGTAGCCCAGCGCCATGGCACCGGCGCCGACACCGATCCGGGCCCCGTTCATCATGTGGAACATCTGGGCGAGCCCCTGGTGCGGCACGCCGACCAGATGGCCGACGGCGCCGGAGCGACCGGCCGGGGTGTGGCCGCCGTCGCCGAAGCTGAGCAGGGTGTTGGTGGTCCCCCGGAAGCCCATCTTGTGGTTGAGCCCGGCGAGTACCACGTCGTTGCGGTCGCCGAGCGATCCGTCCGGCTCGACGAGCACCTTGGGCACGATGAACAGCGAGATGCCCTTCACCCCGGGCGGCCCGCCGGGAATCCGCGCCAGCACCAGGTGGACGATGTTCTCGGCCAGCTCGTGATCACCGCCGGAGATCCACATCTTGGTGCCGAAGAGCCGGTACGTCCCGTCCGGCTGGGGCTCGGCCCGGGTGGTGATGTCGGCCAGCGAGCTGCCCGCGTGCGGCTCGGACAGGCACATGGTGCCGAAGAACCGGCCCTCCAGCATGGGTCGGACGTACGTGTCGACCTGCTCGGCGCTGCCGTGCGCCAACAACAGCTTCGCGTTGCCCAGGGTCAGCATCGGGTACGCCGAGGTGGCCACGTTGGCCGCCTGGAACCAGGCGAAGCAGGCGGCGGCGACGGCCTGCGGCAGTTGCAGGCCACCGACCGAGGCGTCCAACCCGGCCGTGAGCAGACCCGTCTCGGCGAAGCTGTCCAACGCCGCGCGCACCTGCGGGATCAGCCGCACCCGCTGCCCGTCGAACGTCGGTTCGGCAAGGTCGGCGGCCCGGTTGTGCGAGGCGAACTGCTCGGTGGCCACCCGCTCGGCGAGGTCCAGCGCGTCGTCGAAGGTCTCCCGGGAGTGCTCGGCGTAGCGAGAGCGCTCGGCGAGTTGCGACACCCGCAACCAGTCGTGCAGCAGGAAGTCCAGGTCACGGCGGGAGAGCAGGGTGGACGGCACGGAACTCCTCGGCGGGGCTCGGGTGTGTCGGTTCGGGGGCGGCGGCCCGGCGTCGCCCCGACCCATCCTGACCGATCCGCCGGGAGCACACCACCGCCCGCCGGCGGGCGTCAATGTCGTACCCGCCGAATAGGGTCCTGCCCGTGACCGCACCCGGAGACGTCGACCCCGAGGTTCTCGACCGGCTGCGCCCGATCTGCCGCGGATTGCCGGAGACCTACGAGGAGCCGGCCTGGGTGGGCACCCGTTGGCGGATCCGCCGGCGCACCTTCGCCCACGTGCTCACCGTCGACCCCGACCGTCAGGCGGTGCACGCGCGCGCCGCCGCGCTCGACCGGCCGGCCTGCCTGTTGGTCTTCCGGTCGCCGCTCGACGAGATCGCCGGTCTGCTGAGCGTCGGGCACCCCTTCTACAAGCCGGACTGGAGCCCGAACGTGCTGGGCATGATCCTGGACGAGGACACGGACTGGGACGAGGTCGGCGAGCTGCTCACCGAGAGCTACTGCGTGCAGGCGCCCAAACGGCTCGCCGCGCTGGTCGACCGGCCCGGCTGAGCGCACCCGGCGAGGCCGGGCGTTTCGCCCGGACCGGCTCGGGGATACCGCGCCAACGGTGGCGGATCATCGACGGGAATCGGCGACGCCGCCCGTCGCGCGAGGAGCGGCCCATGTCCAGGCTTGGGACCGAGGAGGATCCTCGGTTGACACCCGTGCTCGTCGAGGATCGGGTGTGCACGGGTGTGACCACCCTGCGGGGGCGGGTCTTCCTGAGCTACCCGTCGGCGGACGGGCCGGGCGTGCAGGTGGCGGAGGCGCTGCCGGACGGCGGTCGCAACCCGTACCCGGACGCCGCGTGGAACGAGCCGGACCAACCGCCGGACGGAGCGTTCGTGCACGTCAACGGGTTGCGGGCCGGCCCGGACGGCCGACTGTGGATCATCGATTCGGGGTCGCCGCAGCTTGGCGGGGAGCAGGTGCCCGGCGGCGCGCGGCTGATCGCCGTCGACGTCGACGCTGACCGGGTGGACCGGGTCTACCACCTCGACGACGCGGTGCGTCCGCGCAGCTACGTCGACGACGTCCGGTTTCACGGCGGCACCGCGTACCTCACCGACGCCGGCACGCCCGGCCTCATCGTGCTGGACCTCGACTCGGGCCGGTGCCGACGGGTGTTGGACGGGCACCCGAGCACGGTGGGCGGGCGCGTGGTCGCCGACGGCCGGGCGCTGCGGGATCCCGGCGGCGCCGAGGTGTGCCTGAACGCCGACCAGCTGGAGGTGTCGCCGGACGGTCGGTGGCTGTACTACCAGCCCGCCTCGGGTGGGATGTCCCGGATCGGCACCCGCTGGCTGGACGACCCGACGCTGTCCGCCGAGGAGTTGGCCCGGCGGGTCGAGCCCTGGTGGGACACGCCCAGCACCGGTGGCACGGCCATCGACGCGCTCGGCACCATCTACGTCAGCGATGTGGAGCGACGTCGCGTGCTCGCCCTGGGGCCGGACCGCAGCGTCCGTACGCTCGTCGCCGACCAGCGCCTGGCCTGGGTGGACGCGATGTGGCTCGACGCCGAGGGTCACCTCTGGCTGCCGGCGGCCCAGCTGCACCTGACCGCCGGGCTCAACGGCGGCCACTCGGCCGTCGACTATCCGGTCCGGATCTACCGGATGCCGGTCGACGCCGGTCCGCCCCCGCGCGACCACGCCTGACGGCGGTATTCCTGTGGAGCGGTCGAGGCCCGATCGGTGAGAATCGGGGCGTGTCCGTTCCCGCCCGTCAGATCCGCGCTCGCCATTCGGCCGACACGATCACCGTGTACCAGGCGTACCCCCCGGAGGTCGCGCTGCCGGCCGTGGCCGCCGGCCGCTTCGTGGCCCCCTTCAAGCGGGACCGCATGACCTGGATCAAGCCGTCGTTCCGGTGGATGATGTACCGCTGCGGCTGGGCCACCAAGCCCGGCCAGGAGCGCGTGCTGTCGATCGACATCGCGCGGGAGGGCTTCGAGTGGGCGCTGGCGCACGCCTGTCTGAGCCACTACGACCGGGACGTGCACGGTGACCGGGCGACCTGGTCGCGGCAGCTGAAGAGCAGCCCGGTACGGGTGCAGTGGGACCCGGAACGGACGGTGCGGATGGCCGCGCTGCCCCATCGGTCGCTGCAGGTCGGGTTGTCCGGTGCGGCGGTCGCCCGGTACGTCGACGACTGGATCGTGGCCGTCACGGACATCACCCCAACCGTCCACCGTGTACGGGAGCTGGTGCGGGCAGGCGATGAGCGAGCGGCGACGGACCACCTGCCGGTCGAGAGTCCCTACCCGCTACCGGCTCAGATCGCCGCTCGCCTCGGCGCGACGGGCGGTGGGTGAGAGTCCTCGATATCCTGCCTCGCATGCATCGAAGCCGTGTGTACGCGTTGCTGATCGACGCGCCCGAGGCGGAGGCCGCGCGGGCGGCGGAGTTCTGGTCGGCGGCACTCGGCGTCGGCACCCGGTCCCATCCGGCCGAGCCGCAGTTCGTCGGTCTGCACGAGGCGTTGCCGGGCCTGGTCACCGCCGTCCAGGCCGTCGACGACGCGCCGCGCTACCACCTCGACATCGAGACCGACGACGTGGCGGCCGAGACCGCTCGGCTGGTCGGCCTGGGCGCCACCGAGGTGTCGCAGTGGTTGGAGTGTCGGATTCTGCGGGCGCCCGGCGGGCACCTGCTCTGTGTGCTGCCGGTCGAGAGCCCACCTGAGGTGTTCGACGCCCAGTCCCGGACCTGGTCGTGACGCGCCGGGCCGTCAGAGGTCGGCGCTAGGGTGCCGGACATGGCGAATGTGATGTTGGTGGCGGGCGCGTGGCTGGGGTCGTGGGCGTGGGACGAGGTGGTGCCGGGGCTGCGGGCCGCCGGCCACCAGACCTGTCCCCTGACCCTCTCCGGTCTCGCCGAGAGGCCTGGCGTGCCCGCCGGGCAGCAGACCCATGTGCAGGACATCGTCGGCGAGATCGAGCGGCGCGACCTGCGCGACGTGGTGCTGGTCGGGCACAGCTACGCGGGCATCCCGGTGGGTCAGGCCGCCGCGCGGATCGGCGACCGGTTGACCCGGGTGGTCTACGTCGACGCGGAGGTGCCGGTCGACGGCGGGTCGTTCGCGTCCGGCTGGTGGCAGGGTCAGGCGGCGTTCGAGTCGGTGCTCGCCGACAACGGCGGCGACTGGCGGCCGCCCGACGCGGCCGAGTTCGACGGCCAGGGGCTCACCGACGAGCAGGTCGCGCGGCTGCTCAAGGGCGCCACCCCGCACCCGGGCGCCACGCTGACCGAACCGGCCGTGCTGGCCCGTCCGCTGGGCGAGCTGCCGACGACGTACGTCAAGTGTCTGCTCGACGGACCGGAGCCCAACGACACCGTGTCCGCGCTGCTGACCAGCGAGCACTGGCGGCTGGTCACGATGGCCACCGGCCACTGGCCGATGTTCTCCCAACCCGCCGAGCTGGCGCGGTTGCTGGTGGCGGAGATCGGCTGACCGCGCGGGCGACGACGGTCTCGGCGGGCCGGCCCGGCAGGTCAGGTCGCGGGGTCGTCGAGGGTGGTGATGTGGCGTACCGGGGACGCGAGCAGCCACAGGACGGCGAGCACGCCGCCCACTCCGGCGACGACCAGGGCCGGCCGCAGCCCGAGGGTGGTGCCCAGCGCGCCGCCGACCAGCGCGCCGAGCGGCCGGATGCCGTAGTTGACGGCGCTGTACGCGCCGGCCCGGCGACCGCGCGCGTCGTCGGGTGTGACGGCGGTGAGCAGGGCGTTGAGGTTGACGTCCATCAGCATCACGCCGACGCTGGAGACCATCTCGATGGCCGCCAGCATGGCCACCTTCGCCCAGGTCGGGCCGGCGATCAGCGCCGTCAACGCCAGCGGCGCGGGAAAGACCACAACGCCGATCATCGCGGTACGGCCCAACCCGATGGCCCGCGACAGGCGAGGCGCCAGGGCCGCGCCGGCCAGTCCGCCGAGCGCGCCGATGCCGAACGCGACGCCGATGGCGCCGGCCGACAGGCCGAGTTCACGGTTGGCGTAGAGCACCAGCAGCGCCGCGGCGATGAAGGTGAAGAAGTTGACGGTGGTGGTGCAGCCGAGCGCGGCGCGCAGCACCGGGTGGCGCAGCACCAGCACCAGGCCCTCGCGGACCAGGCCGAGGGTGGACGTCCGCCGTGGCGGCGGAGGCGACTCGGTGACCGGGATGCGCCGCAGCAGCAGCGCGGAGGCCAGGAAGGACACCGCGTCGACGAGGACCGCCACCGGCGCGCTGAGCGCCTGGACGAGCCCACCGCCGACGGCCGGGCCGGCGATGAACGAGAGGGACCGGCTCACGCTGAGTTTGCTGTTCGCGTCCACGTACGCCGACCGCGGCACCAGGGCGACGAAGAACGCCTGCTGTCCCAGGGTGAACACCACCGCCCCGGCGCCGCTGAGCAGCGCCACCAGGTAGAGCTGGGTGAGGGTGATCGCGCCGAACAGGTAGGCCACGGGCAGGCTGAGCAGCACGGCCGCGCGGGCGAGGTCCGCGATGATCAGGAGTCGACGCTTGTGGGTGCGCTGGTCCACCCACGCGCCGAGGAACAGGCCCAGCAGGTTGGGCAGCCAGATCAGCGCGGTGAGGACGCTGACCTGCACGGGCGTCGCGGCGAGCAGGGAGACGGCGATCAGCGGCAGGGCCAGTTCGCTGATCCGGTCGCCGAACGCCGAGATCGTCTCACCCATCCAGAAGGTGCGGAACCGCCGGTCGCGGCCCAGCGCCGGTGCGGGCGGGGCGTCGACGGCCGTCATGACGCGGGCGAATCGTCGCTGGATTCGGGCAGCAGGTAGCGCAGCATCCGGACGAGCTGGGCGCCGTCCGGCGTCGTCTCGTCGTCCTTGCGCCGCACGTACGGGGCGAGCAGCTCCTCGATCGCCTCTTCCAGGTGTCGCAGCTCGTCCGGTGTGGCGACGAAGCGGGTGTCGGCCACCCCGGCCAGCCCGCGCCACTCGGTGTTCAGCCGAGGCTCGTCGTGCAGCAGCCACTGCTGGGGTGCCTCGGCATAGCGGGCGAACATCTCGCCGCGCAACTGCCGGGCCGCGGCCTGCCCCTCGGCGTCGTCGGGCAGCGAGAAGCGGAACCCCCGGGCGGCTGCCTGCCACCAGCGTTCCCGCTTGCTGGTGGCGCCGTCCCAATCGGTGACCAGGCCGAACGTCGCGAGGTGGCGCAGGTGCCAGCTGACCACCGACGGCGTGGCGCCGACGTGCGGCGACAGTCCGGTGGCCGTGGCCGGGCCGTGTTGCTGGAGCCGGTCGAGGATGGCCAACCGAACAGGATGCGCCAGCGCCCGCAGCGCCTGCGGCTCGGTGATCTCGAAATCCCCGTACGGATTCTTGAGAGACATGTTTCGAAAGTAGCCTCTCAGATCCTGCGCAGCAACCCCCGGAGACGCCGGTTCCTCCGCTCAGCTCACCCCCAGGCGGGCCAGCGGCTCGACCAGTTCCCGCTCCTCGTAGCTGAGGTGCGACAGCAGGGCGTCGGTCAGCAGGTTCACCGCGGCGCGCAGCTCGGCCAGGCCGTCCGGCGCCCCGACGTACGCGACCAGCGCCTTGTCGACCCCCTCCAGCACGTCGTGGATGACGTGGTGCTCCTGCTCCAGCCGGTCGACGACCGGGCGCAGCCGCGGGTCGGCCTGCCGCAGCCGCGGAAAGAGGGCCTGGTCCTCGATGGTGTGGTGGGTGGTGACGATGCGGCAGTAGGACTCGCAGTAGGCGCCGAGCGTCCACCGGTTCTGCCGCATGGTCATCGTGTTGATCTGCGATCGCGCCACGCCGGCGTCGATCTCGCCCGCCGCGACCTGCTCGATCAGGTCGTGGATCTGGGCCAGTTCGCCGCGCAGGCCGTCGTGCACCTGCACCAGGTGCTGGCCGGTGGCCTGCTCGTGGGCGGTGTAGGTGCGCGTCGGGTCGGGCGCGGGCCCGGTGGGACGGGCCGACTCGTCCCAGACCTGCCGGTCGCTGAGCCGCCGGCCGTCGTCCGGGGTCGGCACCACCGCGAAGGCCCCGGCGGTCACCCTCGCGCGGGTCGGCCGCGCGGAGGGCGCGACGAGCGCCGCCGGCTCCGCGGCCACCACCGGCTCGGCGGGAGTACGCGTCGACGCGGCGCCACTGTCGCGTTCGGCCGCGACCAGTTCGCGCACGGCGGGGGCCACCTCGCCCGCGAACCGGCGCAGGTCGTCGGGGTCGTCGCTGGCGAGGATGAACGTGCCGACGCCCTCGCCCAGCGCCAACTCGACCAACTCCCGCACCCACTGCTCGGCGGGCCCGTGCAACGGGCCGCCCCCGGCCGACGAGAAGGTGCCGGAGATGTTCAGCAGCCGGCGGACGTCGCGGGGCGAGCGGCCCGCCTCCTGGGCAGCATCGTCGATGATCTTGTTGCCCCTGGCCAGGTCACCGGGCTGGAGGTAGTCCAGTGACGGCAGCCAGCCATCGGCCCGGCGACCGGTGAGCGCGAGCATGCGCGGCTTGTACGCCCCGAGCCAGATCGGCACCGCGTGGGCGGGGGCGGGGCCGCGCTTGGCGCCGACCACCCGGTGGAACTCGCCGTCGACCCGCACGCCGCCGCGCGCCTGGACGTCCCACGTCTGCCGGATGACGTCGATGCCCTCCTCCAGCGCCCGTACGCCCTCGCCGGGGGTCAGCCGCCGGCCGCCCATCGCCTCGATGGCGTCCCAGAACGCACCCGCGCCGAGACCCAGCGCGACCCGACCGCCGCTGAGCAGGTCGAGGCTGGCGACGCTGCGGGCGAGCACGGCGGGCGGGCGCAGCGGCAGGTTGGTGACGTTCGCCGAGAGGTGCACCCGGTCCGTCCGCGCCGCGACGAAGCTCAGCAGCGTCCAGGTGTCCAGAAATCGCGGCTGGTACGGATGGTCCTGGAAGGTGACCAGGTCCAGCCCGACCTGCTCGGCCAGGACCGCGAGCCCGACCGTGCGGTCCGGATCGTCGTTGCCGGGCGTGGTGAACGATCCGAAGACCAGGTCGTGGCCGTAGTCGCTCATCGTGCGAGCCTCCCGTCGTCCGCGACGCGTCGGACGATGCGTCGTGGCCTCGACCTTATGTCAGACAGAACATCTGTTGCCAACAAGGTTGGCTGTCCTGCGCTATTGTCGGGGCATGACGGGTGCCAGCGACCGGCCGGACCGGCCCGATCCCCTCGACGACGATCTGGGCTGGATGCTGGGGATCGTCTTCCGGGGCTACGTCCGGGCAGCCGAGCACACCCTGACCGATTTCCCCGGCGGCCCGCGCGGTTATCAGGTGCTCACCGCCGCGGCCACCGGGCCGGCCCGCAACCAGGGCGCGATCGCCGAGGAGCTGGGCATCGACCGGACGGTGCTCACGTACCTGATCGACGACCTCGAACGCCCGGGGTTCGTCGCCCGGCGGGCGGACCCGGCCGACCGGCGCAGCCGGCTGGTGGACGTCACCGACGCCGGGCGGGCGGCCTGGGAGCAGCGGCGCGAGGCGCTGCGGCAGGTCGAGGCGCACCTGCTGGGGGCGCTCACGCCGACCGAGTCGGCGACCCTGCGCGCACTGCTGCAACGGGTCGCCTGCTCGACCCAGGCGATCGACCCCCTGCGCGATCTCTGCCAGGCGGTGGCCGAGGTGCGGCCCGAGCCCGCTGCGCCGATGCCGAGCCGGCCGGGCGCAGCGTCCGAGCACGGTCGGCCGCGCGCCGCCCGGTCGCGCGGCCGCAGCGACGGCTGACCGGACGGTCGAACGGCGAGGTGGGCCCGCAGGCCCCTCCCCGACCATCGTGCGTCGAGGAATGCCGGCGGGCCCACCGTGTGGCGGCAGCGTCGCTTGCGGCGACGGGTCAGCGCACGTGCACGAACACCGGGTTCGAGTAGAACCACAGGTCGTCCCACGGGCTCTCCAGCCCGTCGGCGAGCGGCTCCGCCTCGTCGGTGCTGGTGCCGCGCACCCGCGCGTAGGTGTCGGCCTCGACGTTGCGCAGGGTGTGCCGGATGACGTAGTCCGCACCCTGGCGACGCCAGTCCCGCGGGCCGAACCGGGCCACCACAGTGGTGGTGGGGTTGGTGTCGGCGTCCGGGTTGGCGCTCGGCCCGGTGATCTGGCCGACGATCAGGTCCACCCGACGGACCTCCGGACGGTCCCCGTTGCCGTTCACACCGTCCAGTGGACGGAACGTGATCTCGATCTCGACGTCGGTGCGGCTGCGGCGACTGACCGTGATGGTCTCGCCGACCTCGGCCGTCTGCCCCTGGGACCTGGCGGTCACGTCGAGGCTGCGGATCAGGTCGCCGGTGGTCACCCAGATCCGGCCGTTGCGCAGGCCGTCCATGATGTCGCCGTAGTCCTGGCGGGCGTACACGTAGGTCTTGCTGTACTCGCCCGGCCAGAAGTCCGAGCCGCCGCGCGTCCAGTGCACGTGCGAGTCCGACGTCGCCGTGATCCACCAGCGCCGGCCCTCACCGAGCAGCGAGTCCCAGAGCCCACCGACCCGCGCGGTCATCTGGTCGAAGCCACCGTAGGTGGGGTGGTTGCCGTACCCGCCGCGCTTGCCGCCGTTGAGCGGACCGGCCTGGTGGCCGGGCGCGCCCTCGAAGCCGACGTAGACGTCCGGCGCGGCGTTGTTGCCGTTGCGGAACTCCCGCGGGGTGTCCTGGCCGTAGACACCGAGGCCGGGCGCCGACCGGGAGGCGTGGTGGGCGATCACCAGCGGCTTGTGCGGCATGCCCCGGGCGACCTTGAGGAACTCCACCATCTTGGCCTCGGTGTCGCGGGCCGGGTCGGTGGGGAACGCGTCGTACTTGGCGAACCGGCTCTCCAGCTCGAAGAGCTGCTTCGCCTCGTCGTCGTGGCGCGGGATCATCAGCGTGTGGTGGTCCAGCGAGGGCGCGTCGAACTCCATGCCCCAGAACTGGAGCACCTCGGGGACCAGCTTGCGCGAGCGCAACAGGTCGGGGTACGCCTGCTCGATGTTCACCTTCGAGTGCGTCGGTCCACCGTGGTCGGTGCACATCGCCCAGGTCAGACCGAAGTTCTTGGCCATGATCGCGTTGGTGACGATCGGGTAGACCGCGTCCGCGCCCTTGTGGAAGACGATCGGGCTCTTCGTGGTGTCGAACTCGCCGCTGTACTCGGAGTGCACGTGGTGGTCACCAGCGCGCCAGGACCGGTTCTTGGCGTTGCCCCGGTCGCTCGTGTCGTCGCCGGGTCGGCGCTCCTCGTCGGCCCACGCCGCGCCCGCGCCGACCAGCGGGCTGGCGGCGGCCAGCGTCGCGCCGACGCCGGCGTACTTGACCAGCTTGCGCCGCGACAACTGCGCGTGCTCGATCTCTTCGGCTTGCTTGTCTCGCACGTGAGAGCCTCTCCTCGATCAAGCGAATGCTCTTTCGATCAAGAAGCCTCGAAGAGGTTGGTGAACGTCCGCCGTACGACGGGCGGGTGCACGATGAACACCCTCGCGGAGCCCGTTGAAGGGCGCGCGAGGCGCGGCGGTGGGTCACGCGCCGACAGCGGGGCGTGCGCGTGTCGTCAGATTCGGGCGCGTGGCAGCCAGCCCAGGAAGCGGAGTCGTACTCGGGGCAGGGGCAGCGTCGGCAGATCCTGGGCGGCGGCCACGAGGCACGACCCGAGGTAGACGGCGAGCGCGGCACGCGCCCCGCCGAACTCGGCGAGCAGCTGGCTCTGCTTGGTCGCGCAGGGCCATTCGCGGCCACATCCGGTGCAGGTCCAGCTCGGCGGACTGGGCAGGTGCTCGGGCAGCGTGGTCCGTCGGTACCGGCCCACGACGCTGTTGTCCGCTCGCACGTCGCGTCGCCGGGGCTCGGGGCCCCCGTTGTGGTGCGCGGGTGGCCGCGGGGCGGGCAGATAGCGCCGGACGGTGCCGAGGAGCGCCCCGACGCGGACCAAAGCGTCCGGCCCCACCTGGTGGGCCAGCAACGCCGTGAGCAGGTAGTGCCCCAACAGGTCGGCCCCGGCGACGCCTTTCTCGTCACCCGTCCCGGTCAGCCGGTCCACGTGCGGTGGGACCCCGGCGAGGTGGAACTCTGCGTCCTGGACCTCGGCGTGTTGACGCAGGTGGCGACCGCCGCCACGGCCCGGAGGCCCGGCCAGATCCGGTTCACCGACCTCGGCGGAGTCAACGCGCCGCTCGCCCGGCAGTGGCACCGAACCACCAGTTACGTCAGCGATGTCGTGGCGAGCATCCCGAGCGCCAGCGCCCAGCCGTTGGTGATCGGCAACGCCGCACGGATGCTCGCCGCGGCAGCGCTCGCGATCTTCCCCAACACGGCGTTCACCGACGAGACCGCCGAGGACCGCCGCGACGCCAGCACCGCCACCCTGCGCCGCGCCGTCGCATTCATGGAGGAGAACGCCGACCGGGACATCAGCGCCGCCGACATCGCCAGCGCCGCCGCCGTCTCCCAGCGCGCGGTGCAGCTCGCCTTCCGCCGCCATCTCGGCACCACCCCGATGGCGTACCTGCGCAGGATCCGGCTCGATCGGGCCCACCACGACCTGGTCCGGGCCGACCCCGGACAGGAGACCGTGTCGGCCATCGCGAGTCGCTGGGGGTTCGCCAACCACAGCCGGTTCACCGCCCGCTACCACGCCAGCTACGGGGTGCCGCCTCGCGAGACGCTCCGCGCCTGACCGCGCCGCATGCCCCACGTCCGGACGGCCCGGCCGTAAGCTCGGTGCCATGCCGGACGGTTTACGGCTCGACCACTGTGTCATCGCGGTGACCGACTGGGCGAGGTCCACCGCCTTCTACCGGGATGTCCTGGGCGCCCAGATCGTCGACCAACCCGATGGTCGGGTCGCGTACCGGTTCGGCGACCAGCAGCTCAACGTGCACGGTCCGGGCCTGGACGTCGGCGCGTTGGTCGCCCGGCGTCCCGTCGAGGCCGGGGGCAGCGACCTCTGTCTCGTCTGGCCGGGCACCGCCGACGAGATCCTCGACCACCTGCGGCGGCACGGCGTCGAGGTGGAGGCCGGGCCGGTGGACCGCCACGGCGGACGCGGACCGGGCAGAAGTGTCTACTTCCGCGACCCCGACGGCTCGCTGTTGGAACTGATCAGCTACCGCTGACCGCCTCGGCGAACTCCGGCTCGGGTCAGCCCCGCTCCCGCTCGCCGGCGGTCTGCACCTCGGACACCGAGGCCTCCAGCAGGTCCGCGAGGCCGCGCAACTGATCGGCGACCCGGGCGCCGAGAGGGGTCAGCGAGTATTCGACGCGCGGCGGGATCGCGGTGAGCACCTCGCGGGTGAGCATGCCGTCGCGTTCGAGAGTCTGCAGGGTCTGGGAGAGCATCCGCTCGCTCACCCCGTCGATGCGCCGCCGCAGCGCGTTGAACCGGTAACTGCCCTCACCGAGCGCGAGCAGAGCGAGCGAGGCCCATTTCGAGGTGACGCTCTCGAAGGCGGCACGGGAGGTACAGCCGCGCGCGAAGACATCACTGACGAGTTCCTGGGTAGGCCCCGCCGGGTCCCGGGCCGGCATGTCGCTCATGTCACCAGCTTACCCGACGCTTACCTGAGAGCTTGTGCTGTAGATTCGTAAGTGCTTACGTTTCGTCACCGTCAATCGGAGGTCCCCATGCCCACGTATGCCGTCACCGGCGCCACCGGCCGGCTGGGTCGCCTGGTGATCGAGCACCTGCTCGGCGCCGGCGTGCCCGCCACCGAGATCGCCGCGATCGTCCGCAGCCCGGAGAAGGCCGCCGACCTGGCCGCGCGCGGGGTCGAGATCCGCCGGGCCGACTACGACGACCCGACGACGCTGCCCGGCGCCGTGGCCGGCGTACGCCGCCTGCTGCTCATCTCCGGCGACACGCCCGGGCAGCGGACCGCCCAGCACACCGCGGTCATCGAGGCCGCCACGCTCGCCGGGGTCGGCCGCGTGGTCTACACCAGCATCCTGAAGGCCGACACGACCACGAACCCGCTCGCACCGGAGCACAAGGCCACCGAGGAGGTCCTGGCCGCGTCGGGCCTGCCGTACACGGTGCTGCGCAACGGCTGGTACACCGAGAACTACACCGACCAGCTGCCGCAGTACCTGCAGAGCGGCACCATCCTCGGCGCCACCGGCGGCAGCAAGGTCTCCGCCGCGCCCCGGACCGACTACGCGGCCGCCGCGGCGGCGGCGCTGACCCGGGACGAGGAGGGCAACGCCGTCTACGAGCTGGGCGGCGCCGCGTTCACCTTCGACGAGCTGGCCGACGCCGTCACCGAGGTGACCGGCACCACTGTCGTCCACCGCGACCTGTCGGCCGCCGAGCTGGCCTCGGCGCTGGAGAACGTCGGGCTCGACGCCGGCACCGCCGGGTTCGTCGCCGCCCTCGACCACTCGATCGCCATCGGCGAGCTGGCCACCGACAGCGACGACCTCAGCCGGTTGATCGGCCGGCCGAGCACCCCGCTGCGCGACGCCATCCGGGCCGCGCGGGCCTGACCGGCCGCGGTCTCCTCACGGTTCGTCGATCGGGCGGGTGACAGGGTGTACGCCTCCGTCACCCGCCCGCCGGACCACCGCTCCGCTTCGCCCTCTGCGCCGCCTCTGCCTCAGTCGGGACCACGCGGGCCGGCGGAACGCCCCGACCGCCCCGTCAGCCCGCCTCCGGCGACGCGGCGAGCTACGGGTAGAGCGATCCGGTGCCGACGACCGCGCGCATCGACACCGCGACGAGCCCTCAGCTGTCGGCCAGGGCGATGGCGGCCTCCACGATGGCGTCCCGGCTGTGCGTCGTGACTAGGGTGGTGACCATGCCCCCGCACCGCCAGCCCGACGATGCGAGGTGGGCCCACGACGCCGCCTCGGCGCACACCGACGGGTCGGCCGCTTGATGAGCGGACCGCCCGCGCCCGCGCAGCGAGACGCACCGTCCACACCCCAGCGTGACCGGCCCGCGCTGGCCGACGCCTGCGCACGGCTCGCCCGTTCCCGCCCCTTCGAGATCGGCATCGTCGTCGTCATCCTCGCCAACGGGATCGTCCTCGGACTGGAGACGTACGACGGTCTGGTCCCCGCGACCCGGGCGCTGCACGGGCTGGAGGTGCTCTTCCGCGCCGTCTTCGTCGTCGAGATCGGCATCCGGCTGGCGGCCTACGGCCGACGTCCGCAGGACTTCTTCCGGCACGGCTGGAACGTCTTCGACTTCGTCGTGATCGCGGCCATCTTCATTCCGGGCCTGCACGGTGACTCGGCGCTGCTGCGCGTGGTGCGGGTCGCCCGGATGGTCCGGCTGGTGCGGTTCTCGCCGGGCCTGCGGACCATCGTGTCCGCGCTGTGGCGCAGCCTGCCCGGTGTCGGCGGGTTCCTCGCCCTGGCCGTGGTGACGCTCTACGTGTACGGGATGGCCGGCTGGCTGATCTTCGGCGACAGGTACCCGGACGAGTACGGCGACATCGGCCGGTCGCTGCTGACGTTGTTCGTGCTGCTCTCGCTGGAGACACTGCCGGACCTCATCGAGCAGGGCCTGGCCATCTCGCCGTGGACGCTGCTCTACTACGTCAGCTACGTGGTGATCACCGTCAACCTGCTGCTCAACATCCTCATCGCGGTCATCGTCAACTCGATGGAGGAGGCCCGCCGCCTGGAGATGACCGAGCGGTTGGCCCCCGGCTACGACGAGGACGGCGACGGCGTACCCGACGAGGTAGACCGCATCGCGCTCACCCAGCGGCTGGACGACCTGCGGGCGGTCATCGCCGAGTTGGAGCGGGAGTTGCGGATCGACCGGGACGACACGCACGCCCGGCCGCACCGCGAGGACACCCCCTCCCGACGGTGAGACCACACTCTCGATCATGACGGCCGGATCGGCTAGTCTCGATGGCGGTCCCGCCGGTCCGAATGAAGGGGCACCGCGCATGACGGCCAGTGTCGACAGTTTCCAGTCCCGCACCGACGTCCTGACCACACTCACCACCGTGATCGACGAGGTGATCCGCCCGCAGGCGGAGGCCGTCGACCGGGACGGCGCCTTCCCCCGCGAGGGCGTCGATGCCCTCGCCACGGCGGGCCTGCTCGGCCTGGCCTCCTCCCCCGAGGTCGGTGGCGGCGGCCAGGGCATGCGCGCGGTCGCCGACGTCATCGAACGGCTGGCCGCCGAGTGTGGGTCCACGGCGATGGTGGTTCTGATGCACTACGCGGCGACCGCCGTCATCGAGGCGCACGGCCCGCACGAGGTTCGCGCGGCCATCGCCGCCGGCCGTCACCTGACCACGTTGGCGTTCTCCGAGTTCGGATCCCGCAGCCACTTCTGGTCGCCCACCGGGTCGGCGACGGCGTCCGGTGATGCCGCGGTGCGACTCGACGCCCGCAAGAGTTGGGTCACCGCGGCGGGCGAGGCCGACAGCTACGTCTGGTCGAGCCTTGCGCTGGCGTCGGGGGCCGGGCCGATGACGCTGTGGCTTGTTCCGGCCGACAGCGCCGGGCTCCGCGTCGCCGGTGACTTCGACGGGCTGGGCCTGCGCGGCAACGGCTCCCGGCCGATGACGGCCGAGGGCGTGGTGGTCCCCGCCGACGCGATGCTGGGCACCGACGGCACCGGCCTCGACACCGCGCTCGGCGCCGTGCTCCCCTGGTTCCTGGTGCTCAACTCGGCGTTCTGTCTCGGCCTCGCCGACAGCGCCGTCGCCGAGGCGGCCCGGCACCTCACCGGCACCACGCTCACGCACACCGGCGCGGCGCTTCGCGACGCGCCCGTCGCCCGACGCGACTTCGCCCAGTTGAAGATCCGCACCGACGCCCTGCGCGCCTTCCTCGGTGACACCCTCACCGCGCTGGAGACCGGCCGGGACGACGCGACGCTGCGCGTGTTGCAGGTCAAGGCCCTGGCCGGCGAGACGGTCGCGGACGTCACCGACGGCGCGATGCGGCTCTGCGGTGGCAGCGCCTTTCGCAAGGAGTTGGGCCTGGAGCGCCGATTCCGCGACTCGCGAGCCGCCCGGGTGATGGCACCGACCACTGACGCTCTGCACGACTTCGTGGGCCGCGTCGCCACCGGCCTGCCGCTGCTCGACGAGGCCAACCGCTGATGCCGGCGCCGTCGGTCCTGATGGGCGCGGTCGCGTACGACCCCAAGGTCGTCACCATCTGGGAGGGCTTTCGCGGCTGGCTGCGCGGTCACGGCCTGGATTTCGACTTCGTCCTCTACTCGCACTACGAGCGACAGGTCGAGGACCTTGTCGCCGGCCGCATCGACGCCGCGTGGAACTCTCCGCTCGCGTGGCTGCGAGCCGACCGGCTGGCCACGGCCGCTGGCGGCTCCGTGCGCGCGCTCACGATGCGCGACACCGACCGGGACCTCACCTCGGTCGTGGTGGTGCGCGCCGACTCGCCGGTACACCGGGTCGAGGATCTCGCCGGAAGGGTGGTGGCGACCGGCGCGGTGGACAGTCCGCAGGCCACGCTGATCCCGCTCGGCCACCTCGCCGCGGCCGGAGTCCGGGTCGACGTGCGCCGGTTCGACGTCGGTGTCGGGCTGCACGGTGACCACGTCGGGGGCGAACGTGACGCCGCGCGCGCCCTGGCGGCCGGGGAGGTCGACGCCGCCTGCATGATCGACGCCAACCACCTGATGTTCGTGCAGGAGGGCACGCTGCCACCCGAGGGCACCCGGATCGTCGCGCAGACCGGGCGGTACGACCACTGCAACATGACGGTGCGCGAGCCGGCGTCCGACGGGGTCCGGCTCTTCGGCACCCTGCTGCGCGGCATGTCGTACGCCGATCCGCAGGTGCGCCCGCTGCTCGACCTGGAGGGCCTGACGGCCTGGCAGGACGGCCGTACGACCGGGTACGACGCCCTCGCCGAGGCGGTCGACGCGAGCGGGTTCTACGCCCCCGACGGGCGGGTGACCGCTGCGGACTATCGGCCGTGACCGCCGACGTCGAGATCGATCTCGGCGGCCTCGGCTTCGGCCGTGGCGCGCACCTGTTGGTGCAGCGCGCCCTGGCCGGGTTGCCGCCCGGCGGCCGGGTGGCGGTCTCCGGCACCGATGCGGCGTTGGGGGTGCACCTGCCGGCGTGGTGCCGAAGCCGGGGTCACCGGGTCGAATGGCCCGATCCCGCGGACCGGAGTCGCCTGGTGGCGGTCGTCGTCCGGGGCGCCGCCGACGACGACCGCTGGTTCGGCGCGGAGCGGGCCGGGCCTGCCCTGCCCTCGGCGCTGAGCAGCCGTCCACCGCCACGCTGGGGGCTCGGTGCCCGTGGCGCGCTGCTGGAGGCCGGCGGGCCCGAGGCCCGCTTCGACCTGGACGACCGCGATCTGGTGTGGGCCGACATCGCCCCCGCGCTGTACGCGCAGGCCGCCGCACGGCAGTGGGACCCGCAGACGGCGGTGCCGTGGGACGACGCGTTCGCGCTGCCGGCGGATGTCGAGGCCGCGGTCGTGCAGGTCATGACCTACCTGGTCGAGAACGAGCAGGCGGCTCTCGTCGTACCGGCCCGGTTCATCGGCCGTATCCACCCGCACTTTCGGGAGGTGGTGCAGCTCCTCGCGGTGCAGGTGGCCGACGAGGCCCGGCACATGGAGGTCTTCAGCCGGCGGGCGCTGCTGCGCGGCGCGGAGCTGGGCACGTCCTCGGCGGGTGGCCGGCAGTCGCTCTTCACGCTCGTCGCCGAGTCCGATTTCGCCCTGGCGTCGTTCCTGCTCTCCGTGCTCGGCGAGGGCAGCTTCGTCGACCTGCTGGGGTTCCTGGTGCGGCACGCTCCCGATCCGGTGACCCGCCGGATCTGCTGGCTGGCGATGCAGGACGAGCGCCGGCACGTGGTGTTCGGCATGGCCCATCTGGAGCACCAGGCGACGGTCGACCCGCTGCTGCGGGACCGACTCCGTGCCGCGATCCACCGTCGTCACGACGCGTTGGCCGACACCGCGGGCCTCAACGCGGACGTCTTCGACGCGCTGGTGCTGCTCGCGGCGGGCGGGTGGGACCCCGATGACGTGGCCGCCGGCTTCGACCACGTGCGTGCTCTGCAACAGGCGATGGACCAGGGCCGCCAGCGCCGACTCGTCCGGCTGGGCTTCCGGTCGGACGAGGCGGCCGCGCTCTCCGCCCTGCACACCCGCAACTTCATGTAGACCCCGGTGCGCGGCACCGGGCGTAGCCTGGAACCGCCATGGACACCGAATCCCGCGCGATTCGTGCGGATCTCCTCCGGCGGCGCGACGAGACCGCCGCTGAGGCCGCCGCGCTGGAGGGCGACCTGCGGAGCCTGTTCGAGGCGTCCCGGTCGTCGAACGCCGACGACGAACACGACCCCGAGGGCAGCACGATCGCGTTCGAACGGGCACAGCTCACTGCCGTCCTGGACGCGGCACGTCGACGCCTGGCCGAACTGGACGAGGCGGTGAGCCGCGTCGACGCCGGCAGCTACGGCGTCTGCGAACGATGCCTGCGCCCGATTCCCGCCGAGCGGCTCGCCGCCCGCCCGTCGGCGCGTACCTGCGTCGCCTGCGCCAGCCGCCGGTGACGGTGGCGGCGCCCGCGGGCCCGGGGGCCGGCGGACGCCGCCGTCGCGGGGACGTCAGCTGGCGCAGCAGCCGCCGGCCTGGCCATCGGCGGACGCGGTGTCGACGGCGACGAGGCTGAGCAGCCCGCCGGAGACGCCGGTGGCCAGCCCGCGTCGGGCCGGCTCGGCGGCCGGCGTCGGGCCGCAGCAGCTGTCGCCGCTCACCGAGTCGGCGGCGTTGCTGGAGCACACGCCGGTCTCGGGCAGGTCGAGCTGGACGTCGCGGGCGGCGGCCCAGTCTCCGGCCAGGGCGGCGACGACCGAGCGGACCTGCTCATAGCCGGTGGCCATGAGGAACGTCGGCGCCCGACCGTAGGACTTCATGCCGACGGCGTGGTAGCCGACCTCCGGGTGGGTGAGCTCGTCGATGCCGTGCGGAGGCACGGTGCCGCAGGAGTGCTCGTTCGGGTCGATCAGCGGGGCGAGCGCGCGGGTCGCGCCGAGCACCGGGTCGAGGTCCAGCCGCAGCTCGGCGGTGATCGAGTGGTCCGGGCGGAACCCGGTGGCCGCGACGACGCGGTCCACGAGCACCGACTCCTCGCCCCCGTCGGCGTGCCGGACGACCACCCGGACGCGCCCGTCGGCCGGTGTGAGGGCGTGCACCCAGAAGCCGGTGAGCAGCCGGACCCGGCCCGCGTCGACGTGCCCCCGCAGCCGCGCGCCGAGAGCGCCGCGCGCCGGCAGGGCGTCGGCGTCCCCGCCGCCGTACGTGCGCGCGGGCGAGGTGGTGCGGATCGCCCAGGTCACCTCGGTGCCCGGCTCGGTGGCGGCCAGGTCCGCCAGGGACAGCAGGGTGTTCGCCGCGGAGTGACCGGCGCCCACGACGAGCGTGTGGCGGCCGGCGAAGCGGTCCCGGTCGGCGCCGAGCACGTCCGGCAGCGCGTGTTCGAGGTACGCGGCCACGTCGGCCTCACCCCGGGCGGGCAGGCCGGACGCGCCGAGGACGTTCGGGGTGTCCCAGGTGCCGGAGGCGTCGAGCACGGCGCGGGCCAGCAGCTCGTCACCGTCGGCGAGGCGGACCAGGAACGGCGTGGTGTCGCGGCCGGCGGTGCGCAGCCGGTCGAGGCCGAGGCGGCTGATCGCCTGGACCCGGGCGCCGTAGCGGACGTGGGGCTTGAGCTGGGGCAGCTCCGCGAGCGGCTGGAGGTACGCGCGGACCAGCTCCGCCCCGGTCGGCAGGGCCTCCGGGTCGGGGGCGAGCCAGCCGGCGTCGTCGAGGATCCGGCGGGCGGCCGGGTCGATGTTGTAGCGCCAGGGCGAGAAGACCCGCACGTGGCCCCACTGGGCGACGGCGGCGCCGGGGGTGTCGCCCGCTTCCAGGACGATGAAGGGCAGGCCGCGTTCGTGCAGATGGGCGGCGGCGGCGAGGCCGGTCGGGCCAGCGCCGACGACCACGACGGGAAGGCTGTCCAGGGCGTTCATCGGGTAACTCCTTGTCAGGTGATGGTGGGGCTGCGGCGTTCCAGCAAAACCACGTCGCGCCAGCGGTCATGGTGGCGGCCGATCCGCTCCCGAACGCCGATGACACGGAACCCGGCCCGCCGGTGCAGGGCCAGACTGCTGGTGTTCTCCGGGAAGATGCCGGACTGGATGGTCCAGATGCCGGCCGCCTCGGTCGAGGTGATCAACGCGTCGAGCAACAGCCGGCCGACCCCGCGCCCCTGGGCCGCCGGGTCGACGTAGACGGAGTGCTCGACCACTCCGGCGTAGACCGGGCGGCTCGATGTCGGTGTGACGGCGACCCAGCCGAGGATGGCGTGGCTGCCGTCCACGGCCACGAAGCGGTGCGCGGTCAGCCGGGTGGCGTCGAACGCCGCCCAGGTCGGCGCGGTGGTCTCGAAGCTGGCGTCACCGCCGTCGAGGCCCGCCTGGTAGATCGTCAGGACGCGGTCGGCGTCGCCGGCGGTCATCGGGCGCGTGGTCAGGTCGGCCATCGGCGGGCTCCGTTCCGGTCTCGGACGAGGAGAGACTGTCTCGACGTCTGTCGAATCAGACAGTTGCACGCTGATTAGATGTCTGTCAACCTAGACTGATGTCGAAACAAGCGGCCGTGGACGTGCTGTGCTGTCCGCCCCTGTCCGAACGGCGTGTGCCGGCCGAGACCGCCGCCGCGCTCGCCCCCGCGTTCAAGGCCCTCGGCGACCCGGTCCGCCTGCAGCTCATGTCGATGATCGCCTCCGCCGAGGGCGGCGAGATCTGCGTCTGCGACCTCACCCCCGCGTTCGACCTGACCGGCCCGACCATCTCGCACCACCTCAGGACGCTGCGCGAGGCCGGGCTCGTCGACGCCGAGCGTCGCGGCACCTGGGTCTACTACCGCGCCCGGCCGACGGTTCTGCACCAACTCGCCGCACTGCTCACCGTCGTCCCGACCGAGGCAGGCCCCGCTCCCGCCGCCCGGTCGGAATGCTCGTGAGCACCGCCATCCGCCAGGCCGACCCGGCCGCGAGCGCCGTCGTCGGTCGCCTCTCCCGACTCGACCGGTTCCTGCCGGTCTGGATCGGGCTGGCCATGGTCGTCGGGCTGCTGCTCGGCCGTCTGATCCCCGGGCTCGACGACGCGCTGGACGCGGTGGCGGTCGGCGGGATCTCGCTGCCGATCGCGATCGGCCTGCTGGTCATGATGTATCCGGTGCTGGCGAAGGTCCGCTACGACCGGCTCGACACCGTGACCGGCGACCGCCGCCTGCTGATCTCGTCGCTGGTCCTCAACTGGCTGGTCGGCCCGGCCGTGATGTTCGCCCTGGCCTGGGTGTTCCTGGCCGACCAGCCCGCGTACCGCACCGGGTTGATCATCGTCGGCCTCGCCCGGTGCATCGCCATGGTCGTCATCTGGAACGACCTCGCGTGCGGCGACCGCGAGGCCGCGGCGGTCCTGGTCGCGCTCAACTCCGTCTTCCAGGTCCTCGCCTTCGGCCTGCTCGGCTGGTTCTACCTGTCGGTGCTGCCCGGCTGGCTCGGGTTGCCGGGCGCCGAGTTGCGCGTCTCGGTCTGGGAGATCGCCCGCAACGTGCTCATCTTCCTCGGCATCCCGCTGCTGGCCGGTTACCTCACCCGCCGCCTCGGCGAGCGCGCCCGGGGTCGCGCGTGGTACGAATCCCGCCTCCTGCCCCGCGTCGGCCCCGCCGCCCTGTACGGGCTGCTGTTCACCATCGTGATCCTGTTCGCCCTTCAGGGCGACGCCATCATCGGCCGGCCGTTCGACGTCGCCCGTATCGCCCTGCCGCTGCTGGTGTACTTCGCGCTGATGTGGGCCGGTTCCTACGCTCTCGGCCGGGCGCTCGACCTCGGCTACGCGCGCACGACCACCCTCGCGTTCACCGCCGCCGGCAACAACTTCGAACTCGCCATCGCCGTCGCGATCGGCACCTTCGGCGTGGCCTCCGGTCAGGCGCTGGCCGGGGTCGTCGGGCCGCTGATCGAGGTGCCCGTACTGGTCGGCCTCGTCCACGTCTCGCTCCGGGCACGCCGCCGCTTCTTCACCCCACCCCTTGACCGAGAGGCGTCACGATGAGCGACAAACCCAGCGTCCTGTTCGTCTGCGTCCACAACGCCGGCCGCTCCCAGATGGCCGCCGGCTGGCTGCGCCACCTCGCCGGCGACACCGTCGAGGTTCGCTCGGCCGGCTCCGCCCCGGCCGAGACGATCAACCCCGCCGCCGTCCAGGCCATGCGCGAGGTCGGCATCGACATCACCGACCAGACCCCCACCCTCCTGGAGTACGCCACCGCGGAGTCCTCCGACGTCATCGTGACCATGGGCTGCGGCGACGCCTGCCCGGTCTTTCCCGGCAAGCGCTACGAGGACTGGAAGCTCGACGACCCGGCCGGCAGGGGCGTCGACGCCGTCCGCCCGATCCGCGACGACATCCGGACCCGGGTGGAGCAGCTCGTCGCCGATCTGGCCACCCTCGGCTGAGCACGGACAAGGCCGACACACGCCACCGCCGGCCGGCACCAGGACGGGACTCACCGACGGCAACGGCGTCCACATAGATGTGATGTATCGCCTCAGCGGCACCGGTGCGGCCGGCCTGAGCCGACGTCGGCCATCGGGGTGAACATCTAATCTTCATCGGGCCCCGGCCGATGTTCACGGCACCACCCGGCCCCGGCCGGGGCGGTGCCGGCCGACGCGGCCCGCAGCGCGGCGGAGCAGGTCGACCGCCCTGAGAGAGGGTCGGCAAGCAGCGCCGGTGTCACACGAAACCCGTCGCGCCCTCGCCGTGTCGATCCGTCCATCCGGCCGGGCGGACGCCCCGGCGGGCGAGGAACGGACGCGGTAACCGGACGCCGCCAGAGAGCGTAAAACATTAGATCTATATTGGCACGGGTCGATCGATGTCGTTGACGCAGCCGATCGAGCCTCCGTATACTCCAAATGATCATCAGATCTTTAGCCTAGTCGGGCGAGGAGCGCATGCCGCAGATCACTGGCGTCACCGTCGAGGACGTCCGCTTCCCCACCTCGCTGACCGCTGACGGGTCCGACGCCATGAACAAGGACGGCGACTACTCGGCGGCCTACGTCATCCTGCACACCGACGGCCTCGACAGCGCCGGCGCACCGCTCGCCGGTCACGGCCTCACCTTCACCATCGGCCGGGGCAACGACATCGTCGTCGCGGCGGCGGTGCACCAGGCCCACCGCCTGGTGGGCATGGACGTGACGACGATGGCCGCCGACATGGGGGCCGTCTACCGCCTGCTCACCTCCGACTCCCAGCTGCGCTGGCTCGGGCCGGAGAAGGGCGTCATCCACCTGTCGCTGGCGGCCGTGCTGAACGCGGCCTGGGATCTGGCCGCGCGACTCGCGGACAAGCCGCTGTGGCGGCTGCTCACCGACATGTCCCCCGAGCAACTCGTCGACATCGCCGACCTGCGCTACCTGTCCGACGCGCTGACCCGGGACGAGGCACTGGCCATCCTGCGCGCCAAGCAGAGCACGAAGGCCGACCGTCTGGCCGAGCTGGCGCGCACCGGCTACCCGGCCTACACCACCTCGGCGGGCTGGCTCGGCTACGGCGACGACAAGCTGCGCCGGCTGTGCCAGGAGGCCGTCGACTCCGGCTACGGCTACGTCAAGCTCAAGGTCGGCGCCGACCTCGACGACGACATCCGGCGGTGCCGGATCGCCCGGGAGATCCTCGGCCCGCACCGCAACCTGATGATCGACGCCAACCAGGTGTGGGACGTCGACCAGGCCATCGAGTGGGTCAAGGCCCTCGCCCAGTTCTCACCACTGTGGATCGAGGAACCGACCAGCCCGGACGACATCCTGGGCCACGCGGCCGTACGCCGTGCCGTCGCTCCTGTCGGCGTCGCCACCGGCGAGCACTGCCACAACCGGGTGATGTTCAAGCAGCTGTTCCAGGCCGAGGCCATCGACTTCTGCCAGTTGGACACCGGCCGGCTGGCCAGCATCAACGAGATCGTCGCCGTGCTGCTGCTCGCCGCGAAGTTCGACGTCCCGGTGTGCCCGCACGCCGGCGGTGTCGGGCTCTGTGAGATGGTCCAACACGTGTCGGTGCTCGACTACGTCGCCATCTCAGGGGATCTCACCGGCCGCGTGACCGAGTTCGTCGACCACCTGCACGAGCACTTCACCGACCCGTGTGTCGTCCGGGACACCGGCTGGGGCAGCGGTTACGTTCTGCCCAGCACGCCCGGCTACTCCACCCGGATGCACCCCGAGTCGATCGCGCGGTACCGGTTCCCCGACGGCCTCTACTGGGCCGCGGCAGACCCGGCTACGGTGTCATCTCCGGAGCCGTACGTGATCGCGGGTGGGACGGCCACCCCCGCCGGCCGCTAGGAGGTGTCATGTCCCGCACCGACGAAGTGGTGAACGGCATCAAGCGGATGATCCTGGAAGGGACGTTCAAGCCCGGGGATCGGCTGCCCATCGAGAAGGACCTCGCCGAGTCCCTCGGCGTCTCGCGGGGATCGCTGCGCGAGGGGATGTCGGCGCTGTCGATCCTCGGCATCGTCAACATCCGCCAGGGCGACGGCACGTACGTCACCAACCTCGACGCGCCGCAGCTGCTTGCCCCGATGGGCTTCGTCGTCGACTTCCAGGGCCAGGGCGACGGGCGGCACATCCACACCGTCCGCCGCCTGCTGGAGTGCGAGGCCGCCCGGTTGGCGGCGACCAGGATCACCGACGAGGCCCTCGCCCAGGCCGGGGAGCTGCTCGACGAGGCAGCCCGGATCGCCGGTCGGTCGCCGCAGGACCATGAGCGGATCATGGAAATCGACATCGCGTTCCACCGGATCATCGCCGCACACGCCGACAACCCGGTGCTCATCGGCCTGATCGAGGCGTTCGCCGGGCGCACCCTGCGCGGGCGACTCTGGCGGAGCCTGCACGAGGAGGGCGCGGACCGGCGTACCCACGACGAGCACGTGGCGATCCTCAAGGCCCTCCGGGCGCGCGACCCGGAGCGGGCCCGCACCCGGATGGCCAACCACCTGATCGGTGTGGAGGAGTCGCTACAGGGGTTGCCCGACGAGGGTGAGACGGGCGTCGACGCGCAGGCGCAGTGATCGCCCGCCCGCTCCGCGCGCCAACGGAACCGATGCCGGCCCCTCGCGCTCGGTCACGGGCGGGCGACCGCCGTCACCGCTCGTCCCGCTCCGCGCCGGTGCTCCCGGTCATCGCCGCGACCAGGTCGTCGGTGGTGACCTCGTCGGCACGCAGCCGGGCCGCCCGTCGGCCCAGGCGCAGCACCTCCACCCGGTCGGCGATCTCGAGCACCTGCGGCATGTTGTGGCTGACCAGCACCACCGACATGCCAGCGTCACGGGCCCGGCGGACGACGTCGAGCACCCGCCCGGTCTGCACGACGCCCAACGCCGCGGTCGGCTCGTCGAGGATGACCACGTTCGTCGCCCAGATGATCGCCCGCGCCACCGCCACGCACTGCCGCTGCCCACCGGACAGCATCGCGATCGGCGTGGTGACCCGGGGAATCCGCACACCCAGCTCGGCGAGCGCCGCGGCGGCCCCCTGCCGCATGGCGCGCTTGTCGAGAAGCCCCAGCCGGCCGAGCGGCCCGGAGCGCAGGATCTCCCGCCCGAGGTAGAGGTTGGCGGCGACGCTGAGATCGTCGGCGACCGCGAGATCCTGGTAGACGGTCTCCACTCCCGCGCGCCGGGCGTCCACCGGCGTCGCGAAGTGGACGGGACGACCGCCCACCCGGATCTCACCCTCGTCGGGCGGGTGCACACCGGACAGCGTCTTGATCAGCGTGCTCTTTCCGGCGCCGTTGTCGCCGATGAGGGCGACGACCTCGCCCTTGTGGACGGTGAAGTCCGCGCCGCGCAGCGCCTCGACGTGGCCGAACCGCTTGACGATGCCACGGGCTTCGAGCACCGGCGGTTCGTCGGCGGCCGGCTGGTCGGTCTCGACGGTGGTCGTCGGGGCGGCGTCCATCACTGCACCGGAGGGTTGGCGCAGCTGGGCTCGAGCACCGCCTTGATCTCCGCCGAGTCGATGTTCTTCTTGGTGACGAACGTGACGCCGGTGTCGGCCGACGCCAGCGGCGCCTTGTCCCGAAGGTGCTTGACCATCTTGTCGACGCCGAAGTAGCCCATCTTGAACGGGTTCTGCACGACCAGCGCCGAGATCTGACCGCTGCGCAGCCCCGCGATCTCGTCGGGGGCGGCGTCCCAACCGATGATGACCACCTTGCCGGACTTGCCGGCCGCCTGGATGGCCTGCGCGGCGCCGAGCACGCTCGGCTCGTTGGCCGCGAAGATGCCGGCGAGGTTGGGGTTCGCGGTCAGGATGTTCTCGGTCACCCGCCGCGCCTCGTTGACGTCACTGCGGCTGGGCTGCTGCCCGACCAGCTTGAGGTTGGGGAACTGCGCGAGGCCCGCCTTGAAGCCGTCGACCCGCTCGGTGTTGGTCTGCGAGCCGGGTTGGAACTCCACAAGCGCCACGTCGTGGTTGCCGGGGCCCAGTTCGGTGGCGAGCAGTTTGGCCGCCTCGACGGCCGACGCCTTGTTGTCGGTGGCGAAGAGCGGCACGCTCGACGGCTGGGGGCTGGTGCCCGAGTCGATCATCGCGACCGGGATGTCGGCGCCGAGCGCCTGGTCGGTGGCCGGCGCCAACGCCCGGGAGTCGGTGGCCGCGTAGACGATGCCGTCGACCTTCTTGGTGACGAAGTTCTGGATCAGGTTGACCTGGCCCTCGACGTCCGTCTCGGTCGTCACCCCGTCCCACTGGACCGTGACGTCGCCGGCGCGCTGCGCGGCGCACTCGGCGCCCGCCTTCACCGTGTTCCAGTAGTCGGCCCCGACAGCCTTCGGCACGACGGCGAGCTTCAGCGGCCCGGCCGCGTCCTTGGTCGCGCCGTCGCCTCCGTCGCGGACCTCGACTCCGCCGCACGCGCTGAGCAGAGCGGTCGCCGCGGCGACGGCGACGATGACCTGTGCGCGCAGAAGACGCCCTCGTGGCCGTCGGCTGGTGGTGGTGTGTGACATGGTGTGCGTCCTTCCTCTGTCGAACTCCGGGAACGGCATGTCAGCCCCGTGACTCCAGCCGCCGACGGCGGTACTGGTCGAAGTAGACGGCGGCCCAGATGATCAGGCCGACGATCACCTGCTGGTAGTGGATGCTGATGTCGAGCAGGACGGCGCCGTTGCGGACCAGGGCGATGAGGAAGGCGCCGATGATGGTCCCGACGATCCGGCCCTGCCCTCCGAACAGGCTGGCGCCGCCGATGACCGCGGCGGCGATGACGTCGAGTTCCAGCGATATGCCGTAGTTCGGCTGGCCGGAGTTGACCCGGGAGGCGGCGATCATGCCACCCAGACCGACCAGCACACCCGCCAGGACGTACACGTACGTCAGGTGGCGGCCGACCCCGATGCCGGAGCGGCGGGCGGCTTCCAGGTTGGACCCCATGGCGTAGGTGTACTGCCCGAAGCGGGTCTGCGAGAGCAGAAACGCGACCCCGACGGCGACCACCGCGGTAATCACCACAGCGAACGGGATACCGATGATCTCGCCGTTGCCGAGCAGCTGGAACGATCGGGGCAGACCGTAGACGCCGACCGCCCCGGTGATGATGAAGACCAGGCCCCGGCCGACCGACATCGTCCCCAGCGTCGCGATGAACGGGGGTATCCGGGCGACGGTCACCAGCAGCCCGTTGAGCAGCCCGGCCAGGGCACCGACACCGATCGCGACCGCCGTCGCCGCCAGGAGCGGGAAACCCAGGTCACGGACGACCATCGCTCCCGCCACTCCGGCGAGAGCGGCGACCGAGCCGACCGACAGGTCGATGCCCCGGGTGATGATGACCATCGTCTGCGCGGCGGCGATGATGGCGATCACCGCGGTCTGCGCGCCGATGTTGAACAGGTTGTCGGCCGTCAGGAAGTAGGGACTGGCGAAACTCAACGCGATGAACAGGACGACGAGCGCGGTGGCCGCGGTGAACTCACTGAGCGCGTGCGAGATGCGCTCCCGCAACCAGTCGTTGAGCGCGCCGCCCTGGGGCTCCGCGGTCGCCTCGGCCGCACTCATCGGCGGGCCCGGCTCTCGTCCACTGTGTCCCCGGCTCGACGCGCGTCCCCGCCGGTGATCGACGCATTCCTCAGCAACCGGACCTCCCCAGGACGTCACACACGGGCCACTCCCCGCAGCGCCTGCGCGATAGATCGGATGTTTCCTGCGATCAGGCGTTACCTTCCCACGGTCACACTCATGTTGCCAAGGGCTTACAGGCATGTTGTGGCATCGTTATGCACGCTTCGGGCACCATACGTCCGACCAAAAAAGCGTTGCCGGCAAAGGGCTGCGGCGAACGCCCTTCGTCCACCATCGACCCGCCGTCGGATCAGGCCAGTGTTAGCGGTAACGCCTGGAACTCGCCGCGCGGGCGTCATAGCCGGAGAGGCTCGCTGCCCGGCCATCGCTCACCTTGAGCATGTTATCGATAACATGCTATGTTCCGCCACGGAGTCGAGGGCACGTCCCTCCCGCTCGGAGTCACCGGCACCTCGAAGGGCATCGGGTCCCGCGACCCGGTCGACGGTCGGTGACCTGTCCGAGCCACACCTGTCCGGCGTACGCCGTGTTCCCGCGTCCGCGCACGCGGTCGCTCCGTCGTGACGTCCGCCCTCAGGCATCGCCGTTGGCGACCTGTCGCACCGTCCCCGGGCCCGCCCACATCCACCCCGAGCGGTTTCCCACGGGCAGCCCACCGCCGGTCTGGCAGCGACCCTCGACTCCGGCCGCCACCACCTCGAAAGGCAGGACCATGGACAAGATCCCCGACGAACGCGCACCGCGACCCCGGTTCCGGGGCCGTCGGGTGCTGATGCCGCTCGCGGCCACCCTCGCGGCGGTCGCCGCGACGGTGGCGGTGACCTCCGCCGCCAACGCCGGCACCACTCTGGGTGCCTCGGCGGCCGAGAAGGGCCGTTACTACGGTGCGGCGGTACCCGCCTTCAAGCTGTCCGACAGCCAGTTCGCCACCATCGTGAACCGGGAGTTCAACCAGCTCACTCCCGAGAACGAGATGAAGTGGGACGCCACCGAGCCGCAGCAGGGTCGGTTCAGCTACAGCGGCGGGGACCAGATCGTCGCCCACGCCCAGTCGCACGGCATGATCGTCCGCGGCCACACGCTGCTGTGGTACCAGCAGCAGCCGGGTTGGGCGCAGGGCATGTCCGGCACCGCGCTGCGCAACGCCGCGATCAATCACGTCACCCAGGTCGCCACCCACTACCGCGGCAAGATCTACGCCTGGGACGTGGTGAACGAGGCCTTCGCCGACGGCGGCAGCGGCGGCCGACGGGACTCGAACCTGCAGCGCACCGGCAACGACTGGATCGAGGCCGCGTTCCGCGCCGCCCGCGCCGCCGACCCCGGCGCCAAGCTCTGCTACAACGACTACAACACCGACGGCATCAACGCGAAGTCCACCGGCATCTACAACATGGTGCGCGACTTCAAGTCCCGCGGCGTGCCGATCGACTGCGTCGGCTTCCAGTCCCACCTCGGCACCTCGGTGCCCAGTGACTACCAGGCCAACCTGCAGCGCTTCGCCGACCTCGGCGTCGACGTGCAGATCACCGAGCTGGACATCACCCAGGGCTCCAACCAGGCCAACGCCTACGCCCAGGTCACGCGGGCCTGCCTGGCCATTCCCCGCTGCACCGGCATCACGGTGTGGGGTGTCCGGGACAGCGACTCGTGGCGCGGCAACGACAACCCCCTGCTGTTCGACCGCTCGGGCAACAAGAAGGCGGCGTACACCTCGGTCCTCAATGCCCTGAACTCCGGCGGAACCCCCACCCCGACCACCCCGCCGCCCACGACCCCGCCGCCCACCACCCCGCCGCCGACCACTCCGCCGCCGACCACTCCGCCGCCCACGACCCCGCCGCCGACCGGTGCCGGATGCTCGGCCTCGGTGTCGCTGAACTCCTGGAACGGCGGCTTCGTCGCCACCGTCAAGGTCACCGCCGGTTCTACGGCCCTGCGGGGTTGGACGGTCCGGATCACGCTGCCCTCGGGCACCGCAGTCACCAACACCTGGAGCGCGCAGGCCAGCGGCTCGTCGGGCACTGTGGACTTCCGCAACGTCGACTACAACGGCCAGGTCGGCGCGGGAGCCAGCACCGAGTTCGGCTTCCAGGGCACCGGTGCCAGCCCGTCCGGCACCCCCGCCTGCACCGCGAGCTGATCCGTCCCCTCTCAGCTCACCACCCCGGCACCCCCGGGGCGTCGCGGACGTGCCGCGCGCCCCGGGGGTGCCGTACTACCAGAAGATCAGATGGACGGCGTACGGACGCCTGGCCGTCCTGCTCCCGGGCCAGAGCCAGCGGGCCGGCCAGGCGTCGTCGACGTCGCCGCGCCACCGCCCGTACGCCAAGAAGCAGGAGCAGCAGCGCGAGGTGCACCCACGGCGGGGCCCAGGTGGTGACAGCGACGGACGTCCGGCGCAGGTCGGCGCCTGCTCACACCCGAGTCCTCTGGACCACCCTGGCAACCAGGGCCTCCGCGACGTCACGCACCTTGCGGGCCCCGATCCTGCTCGTACTGCCGCTCGTCCAGCTCGCGGGCCAGATCGCCGGTGAACGCGGCGGTCCAACCCGCGCGATTCCGGACCAGGGTGACCGAGACCTCCCTGGCGCCGGGAACGCTCCGGTTGGCCAGCGTGGCCACCCGGCGCAGCATGTCGTCGAGGCTGATCTCGTCGAGTCTGATCCGGCTCAACTCGGCCAGCGCCTGCGCGGGATCCACAGTCGGCTCGGTCATCGCCGACGTCCGTGTCGGCCGGCACCCGCCGGCAGGTGGGAGTCGCGCACAGTCGGTCACCCCGTCGGATCGTGGCGGCATCTCGCTGCGTGGCCGCCGTCGACGTCCTGCCTACCCCGTGCGGCGCCGACTCACACCGCAGCCGGCCGGCTCAGGCGTCCAGGCAGGAGCGGACGGCAGCGGTCAACCGGTTGGCGCGCTCGTCGCCCGCGGAGTACATCTGGTTGACCACGTAGCCGAACCCCACCTCGTGGTGCGCGTCGGCGAAGGCGAGGTTTCCTCCGGCGCCGTCGTGGCCGAAGCTGCGCTCCCCGAGCAGCGGCCGCGCCGGTGGGGAGTGCAGCAGAAAGCCGCTGCCCCAGCGCTGGCCGGTGTCGGGCGGGCCGTGTCGCTGCTGACCCTGGGAGCGGACGACGACCGCGTCGTCCACCGACGCCCCGGTGAGCAGGGGGCCACCCCGCAGGTCGGACACGCAGGCCGCGTAGAGCCGCGCCAAGCCGTCCGCGGTGCTCACCGCGCCCGCGCCCGGGATGCCGGCGGCCTGGATGGCGGGGTCGTTGAAGCTGACCAGACCGTCGGCGTCGGCGGGGAAGGCGAACGCGCCACCCATGGTGATGCCCCGTTCGGCGACCGGGTCGACGAACGGATCGGCGTCCGGCGGTGGCGCCAGATCCCAGGCGACGGTGTCGCGCTCGCTGGCGGGGAGCCCGAGCCAGGTCCGCAGTCCCAGCGGCCGCGCGAGGGTGTCGTGGAAGTACGCGCCGGGCAGCTGGCCGGTGACGCGGTGGATGACCTCGCCGACGAGCCACCCGTAGGTCATCGAGTGGTAGCTGTGCGCGGTGCCCGGCTGCCACAGCGGCGCCTGCGCCTCGATCGCCGCGACGACCGGGTCCCAGGCGAGCACCTCGTCGAGGGTCAGGGGTCGGTCCAGCGCCGGCAGGCCGGCCTGGTGGGTGAGCAGCCAGCGTACGGGGATGTCCGCCTTGCCGTGCTGACCGAACTCCGGCCAGTAGCGCGTCACGGGCGCGTCGAGGTCCAGCCGCCCCTGCTGCGCCAGCAGGTACGCGCAGATCGCCAGGATTCCCTTGGTGCAGGAGAAGACGACGGCCGGCGTGTGCGCCGTCCAGGGCCGTCCGGTGCGGGTGTCGGCCAGCCCGCCGTACAGGTCGACGACCTTGCGGCCCCGCACGTAGAGGGTGACCGCGGCGCCGACCTCGCCCCGGGAGGTGAAGTTGTCGCGGAACGCGTCGGCGACGCGCCCGTAGCGTTCGTCGACGTCGCCGTGGATCTGCGTGGCCACTGCCTATCCCTTCAGTGAGCCCTGGATCAGGGCCTTGATGAACTGTCGCTGGAAGATCAGGAACACGATGAGGGTAGGGGTGAGGATCAGTAGCGAACCAGCGCACAGCAGCACCAGGTCGGTGCCCCACTGGCCCTGGAAAGCACCGAGCGCCCCGGCCATCGTGCGTTTGGTGGCGTCGTCGACGAGAACGATCGCGAGCAGGAACTGGTTCCACGTCCACAGGAACATCAGGATCGTCAGCGACGCGATGGCCGGTCGGGCGAGCGGCACCTGGACCCGCCAGAACAGCTGCCAGGTGCTGCTGCCGTCCACCCGGGCGGCCTCGGACAGCTCGACCGGCACGTTGGTGAAGTGGGCACGCATCCAGAACACCGCGAACGGCATGTAGAGGCCGATCAGCGGCAGGATGATGGCCCACCGGGTGTTGAGCAGCCCGAGGTCCTGCATCTGGTAGTAGAGCGGGGTGACCACGGCCTCGAACGGCAGGGTGAGTCCGAGCAGCAGCAGGCCGAAGACGAGCCGGCCGCCGGGCACCCGCAACTGGCCCAGCCCGAAGCCGGCCATGGTGGCGATGAGCACCGACACCGGTACGACGCCGGCCACGATGAGCAGACTGGAGCGCAGCAGCGCGCCCATGTTGGCGGCGGTGAACGCGTCGGCGAAGTTTCCCCACTGCGGGTCGGACGGCCAGGCCAGCCCGTCGGGTACGGTGCCGCGCGGTTGCAGGGCGGCCGAGAGCATGCTCACGAACGGCAGCAAGGTGACGAGGATCAGGGCGATCAGGAAGACTCGCCCGGTCACCTGCTCACGTCGGCTCAGGTTCACGGCTTCTCCTTGCGGGTCAGTCGCTGGATCGGCAGCACGAACGCCAGCACCAGCAGCATGAGCACGACGGCGAGCGCCGAGGCCAGCCCGACCTGACGCTGCGAGAAGGCGAGGCGGTAGATCTCCAGGCCGGGAACGGTGGTCTGCAGACCCGGGCCTCCGCTGGTGGAGATGTAGACGATGTCGAAGCTCGCCAGAGCGGCAATGATCGTGACGGTGAGGCAGACCCCGATCTCCTGGCGCAGGCTGGGCAGGGTCACCGCGAGGAACTCACGGACCGGCCCCGCGCCGTCCAGCCGGGCGGCCTCGTAGAGCGCCGGGTCGATCTTGCTCATGCCGGTAACCAGCAGAATCGTGCAGAGACCGAGCAGGACCCAGGCGCCGATCACCCCGACGGCGGGCAGCGCCGTGTCGAAGTCGCCGAGCCACGCGCGGGCGAGGCCACCCAACCCGAGCGCGCGCAACACCTGGTTGACCAGCCCGTTGGTCGAGAGCAGCCAACTCCACGCGATGCCGGCCGCGACGAGTGGGATGACCTGTGGCAGGAACAGGATCGTCCGGACGACCGTCCCGAACGCGCCGGTGGTGATCCGGCGGACCATGCTCGCCACCAGCAGCCCGAGCGCGACCGGGATGAAACTGAAGAAGACGATCAGGATGATCGCGTTGGAGATGATCTTCAGCAGGTCGCTGTCGGTGAACACGGTGACGTAGTTGTCCAGGCCCGCCCAGCGGGCGACGCCGATTCCGTTCCAGTCGTAGAACGAGTACTGGACGGTCAGGGCGAGGGGGCGCAGGACGAAGACCGCGTACATCAGCAGGGCGGGCAGGACGTACAACCAGCCGGTCCCGGCCGCGCGGGCCCACCGGCGTCGGTGGGCCCGCGTGGACGTGGAACGGGCGGGACGACCCGTCGGCGACACCTGGTCGTCCCGCCCGGTTGGTGCGCTGCCGAGGGCAGACGTCATCGGGACAGTTCCTTCGCGTACTCGGCCTGGACCGCCTTCACGTATCCCTCGGGCGTCTGCTGGCCGGCGACCAGCTTCTGCATCTCCGGCGTGATCGCGGCGGCGAAGATGCCGCCGGTCGCGTTGGCGGTGAAGTCCACCGCGCCGTTCTCGGCCCCGAGCTGCTGCGCCGCCTTGAGGGTCTCGGCCAGCACCGTGTTCGGGGCGGCGGCCGGCACCGGCAGGTCGCTCGGGCCGCCCGGGCTGGAACCGCCGACCGTCACGGCGATCTCCCGCGCCTTGGCGTTGGTGTGGACCCAGTTCAGGAAGTACGCGGCGGTGTCCGGGTTCTTGGCCTTCGCGGAGACGCCGAAGGTGTTGGGGGCGGACATCGCGACGTGCTTGCCACCGGCGGTCTCGGCCGGGAACAGGAAGAAGCCCACGTTGCCGGGCATCGCCTTGTCCAGGTTGGCCGACTCCCAGTCGCCGTTGAACATGAACAGGCCGTTGCCCTTCTGGAACTGCCCCACCATGCCCGCGTAGTCCAGAGCGTTGGCGTCCTTCGGGAAGTAGCCGGCCTGGGCCCACTTCTGGATGGTCTGGGTGGCCTTCAACGCGGCCGGGGTGTCGAAGGTGGCCCCCGGCTTCTGGAAGATCCAGTCGGCGACCTGGGCCGGGTCACCGAACTGGTTCTGCAGCGCCTGGTGCGGGAAGTTGATTCCCGCGGTGTTCTTGTTGAACTGCATGATCGGCTGGACCCCGCTGGTCTTCGCCTTCGCCAGCAACTGCTCGAACTCGGCGACCGTGGCCGGCGGCTGGGTCATGCCGACCTGGCTGGCCAGCTTCTTGTTGTAGAAGACGCCGGTGACGCTGTAGCCGAGCCCCATGCCGTAGAGCGAGCCGGTGCCCCGGGTGTTGTCGCCGACGCGCAACTGCATGAGCTGCGAGGCCGGGAACTTGTCCCAGCCGTACGCGCTGACGTACGGGTCGAGGTTCTTGAGCAGGTCGTCCTTCACCAGGTCGACCATCGTGGGGAGCCGGATGATGTCGGGCGCGTTGTCCGAGGCCATGACGCGCGGCGCGTTCTCCACGATCACCGTGAACTGGTCCTCGCGGATGGCGAACGTGACGTTCGGGTGCTGCTTGGTGAACTCGTCGGCGAGCGCCTTGGCCAGCGGGAAGCCGGTCTCCGCGTACATCTCCAGCTTGATCGGCGCGGTGCCCAGGTCGGTCTTGACGGCGGCGTCGGGCCCGGCGGTCGACGACCGGTCGGCTCCCGGAGCGCTGCACGCCGTCGCGGCGAGCCCGATCACCAGCAACGGCGCGAGGATGACCGCTCTGCGTCGCGGGCTTTTCGTCAGCAATTCTGCCATTTTATGACTCCTAGATTCCTCCGCGCGTCCCGCGACCCAGGGCCGCGCGACGGCTCCACCGGGACCACCGCGACCGGCTGAACAGCCACGACAGGCACGTCGTGGCGGTCGCCCGGCCGCAGCAGACGTTCCGGCCACCGTTGACCCTCAGCACGGCGGCCGACGACGTCTCCAGACGCGCCAAAAGTGGTCGCTAAACTGATTTAGCAGAGCATGCGCGTGACACGGGAGGCTGTCAAGGACAACCTGGCAACGGTCCGGAAACATCGACTTCACACGACGCCCGACCCGACCGGGGCCAGAGTCCGGGCGCCGACGCATCATGATGGGCAGGAGCGGAGCCCGTGGCGCCGCGCCCGATTCGGAGGACTGATGGGCCGCAACAGAGCAACCCTGGCCGACGTCGCGCGGCGAGCCGGGCTGTCCAAGACCGCCGCGTCGATGGTGCTCAACGGCAGGGAGGGCACGCGGCTCTCGGCCGAGGCACACCAGCGCGTGTTCGCCGCCGCCGAGGAGCTGGGCTACCGGCCCAACCTCGCGGCGCGCAGCCTGCGTACCCGCAAGACCGCGACCATCGCGTTCGTCTCCGACATCGTCGCCACCACCCGCTTCGCCGGCGGTCTCATCCGCGGCGCGCTCGACGCGGCCCGCGAGCGTGACCACGTGCTGCTCATCACCGAGACGCAGGGTGACGCCACGTTCGAGCAGTACGCCATCGAGGCCATGCTCGACCGACAGGTCGACGGCGTGATCTACGCCGCCATGGCCACCCGGCGACTGACGGTGCCCCCGGCCATCCTCGGCGGCCCGGTGGTGCTGCTCAACGCCACCAGCGCCGACGGCCTGCCCTGCGTCCTTCCCGACGACGACCGGGCGGGTCGCACCGTCGCCACCGCCCTGCTGGAGCACGGCCACCGCGACGCCATCGCGCTGATCGGCCGCAACCGGCTCAAGGAGGGCGACCCGGAGATCTCCCTCGCCGCCCGGGCCCGCCTGCGCGGCATCCAGCAGGCGCTGGGCGACGCGGGCGTCAGCCTCCTCGCGGAGTGCTTCTGCACCGAGTGGCTGCCCGAGCACGGCTACGCCGCCATGCGCGGGCTCCTGAGCAGGCCGTCGCGACCCAGCGCGGTCATCTGCATGAACGACCGGCTGGCCTTCGGCGCCTACCAGGCGCTCGGCGAGGCGGGCCTGAGCGTCCCGGACGACATCTCGGTGATCTCGTTCGACGACGACCCGATAGCCGCCTGGCTGCGCCCCAGCCTGGCCACCACGGCGCTGCCCCACGAGCAGATGGGGCGGCGCGCGGTCGAGCTGCTCCTCGACGGTGGCCCCGCCGAGCCGTCACTCGTCGCGATGCCGCTGCGCCGACGGCGGTCCCTCGCGCCCCCCGCCGGCTGACCCGAGCGCCCTACGACGTGGGCGGGGTCGACGCCTCCGTCAGCTAAACCGGTTTAGTGCTACGTTTCCGGCCATGCTTCGTCTAGCCGACCACTGGGTGTGGGACAGCTGGTACGCGCGGGACGACAACGGCCTCTGGCACGTGTTCTTCCTGCGCGCGTCCCGCGCCCTGCACGACCCGCACCGCCGCCACCGCCGCGCCTCGATCGGCCACGCCGTCTCGACGGACCTGCACACGTGGCGTCTGGTCGCCGACGCCGTGGTACCCGCCGACGCGCCGGCCTGGGACGACCTCGCGACCTGGACCGGGTGCACCGTCCGCGGCCCGGACGGGCGGTGGTACCTCTACTACACCGGGGTCTCCCGCGCCGAGGACGGGCTCGTCCAACGGATCGGTCTGGCCGTATCCGACGACCTGATCACCTGGCATCGTCACGGTTGCGAGCCGGTCGTGCAGGCCGACCCGACGTGGTACGAACTGCTCGACACCGACCTGTGGTACGAGCAGGCGTGGCGCGACCCCTGGGTGTTTCCCGACCCGGACGGCGACGGCTGGCACATGCTCATCACGGCACGCGCCAACACGGGAACGGCGGACACGCGGGGCGTCGTCGGCCACGCCACTTCCCCCGACCTGCTCACCTGGACCGTCCGACCGCCGCTGTCGACGCCGGCGGGGTTCGGTCACCTGGAGGTGCCCCAGGTCGCGGTCGTCGACGGGCAGCCCCTGCTGCTGTTCTCCACCGACGCGACCGCCAGCGCCCGACGCGACGACCACCGGATCTGGGTGGCGACCGGGCGGAGCGTCCGCGGGCCGTGGGACATCGCGGCCGCCCGGCCGGTCACCCACCCGCACCTGTACGCGCCCCGGCTGGTCCCCGGACCGGCCGACGACTGGTCGCTCATCGGCTTCCTCGACCACGTCGACGGGTCGTTCGTCGGTGAACTCACCGACCCCATTCCGGTGCGCTACGACGCGTCGACCGGGCTGACCATCCAGGCGGCGGGGACGGTCGCCGCGACCTGATTCGCGGGCCCACCGCGACCACGCCCGACCCGGTCGCCGGCGGACCGGTCAGCGTCCGGCCGCAGGACCGCGACGACGCAGGTCCGGGCCGGGGCGACTCCGCCCCGGCCCGGACCTGTCGGTACTGCCGTCAGCGCTGGGTCCAGCGTTGGTTGGCGGCCCCGGTGCAGGACCAGAGGAGCACCGTGGTGCCGTTGGCGGTCCCGTTGTTGTTGACGTCGAGGCACAGGCCGGACTGCGCCCCGCTGATCGTGCCGTTCGCGTTGAGGGTCCACCGCTGGTTGGCCCCGCCGTTGCAGTCCCAGATCTGGACCTTGCTGCCCGCCGTGGCGTTGGTGGGCGCGTCCAGGCACTTGCCGAGCGACTGGAGGGTCTGCCCGTTGGCCGTCCAGCGCTGGTTGGCGGCCCCGTTGCAGTCCCAGATCACCGGCTGGGTGCCATTGGTGGTGTTGCTCTGCGGGATGTCCAGGCAGCGGCCCGAGGCGACGCTGGCCAGCGCGAAGGAGGTGGTCGACGGCGGGGGCGTCGACGGCGGCGGCGTCGTCGGCGGCGGGGTGCTGGTGCCGCCGCCGCTGACCCGGTACACCACAGTGCCGTGCGCCGGGACGCTGGCCGAGATGCTGCCGGTGCTGGTGGTGGTGGCGTTGCTCCAGGCGTCCACCAGGGTGAAGGAGCTGCCGGACTTGCCGACGGCGGCGGCCGTGGTGGAGATCGTCGTCGTCGAGCCGCCCTGGTTGAACAGGGCGACGGCGACGTCACCGTTGGCCAGCCGCTTGGCGAGCACGCGGCGGGTGCCGTCGAACGAGACCTGGCTGGCCTGCAACCCGAGTGAGTCCTGGTTGATGGCGATCAGGTTGCCGTTCTTGAGGATGGTCTGCGTCGCCGAGTTCATGCTGCGCACGTCGTTGCCGGCGATCAGCGGCGACGCCATGACGGCCCACATCGCGAAGTGGCTGCGCATCTCGGTGTCGTTCATGCCGCCCCGGCCGACCTCCATCATGTCCGGGTCGGTGAACGCACCCGGTCGCGCGTAGGGCGCCAGGGGGACGTTGACGTTGATGATGTTCTGGATGCCCATCGGGTAGCCGTTGGTCTGCCCGGTGTCCCACGCGTTGGTGATGTCCTCGGTGGTCCGCCAGATGTTCGCCACGTCGCCCCAGTTGCGCTGCGGACCGGTCTTGGCGTGGATGCTGTTGGGGTTGATGCTGTAGACGATCGGCCGGCCGGTCGCGGCCAGCGCGTCACGCATCTTCGCGAACGTGGTGACCTGATCGTTGATGCTGCCGTTGGGGGAGCACCAGTCGTACTTGAGGTAGTCGACGCCCCAGGCGGCGAACTGCCGGGCGTCCTGCGCCTCGTGGCCCTGACTGCCGGTCGCGCCCGGGTAGCTGTTGAAGTACTGGGCGCAGGTCTTGTCGACCGGCACCTGGTAGAGGCCGAACTTCAGCCCTCGGGCGTGCAGGTAGTCGCCGAGCGCCTTCATCCCGCTGGGGAAGCGGGTCGGGTCGCCCTGGAGGTTGCCGGAGCTGTCGCGGTTCGGGTTGAACCAGCAGTCGTCGACCACGACGTACTGGTAGCCCAGATCGCGCATGCCGTTGCTGACCATCGCATCGGCCGTCTGCCGGATCAGCCCCTCGTTGATGTTGCAACCGAACGAGTTCCAACTGTTCCACCCCATCGGGGGTGTCCGGGCGACGCCGTTCTCCAGTGCCTGGGCCACCGGGGCGCGCAGGCCCACGAGGACGGCGGCCAGGAGCAGCCCGGCCGCCGCTGCCCGCCCCCAGTGCCGGGCTCGGACGATTCGCTTCATGCGGGAGCATCCTTTCGTGATGCCGTCCTTCAAGGGACAGCCGCCCGGATGAGGCGGGCATCATAAATGTCTACGCGCCCACTGTTAGCGTTAACAGCAGACGCCGGCCATATTACGGAGCCGTTTCGTCGAATTCAACTACTTCCATGTTTCGACGTGCCGCCCGTCGACGTCCAGGCGTCGACGCGACAGTGTCGCGGTCGCCGAGCGGGACCGCTAGAACTGCGCGAAGAACCGCCACACCTCGCCCTTGGTCCAGGTCGTGATGCCGCTCTCGGCGTACGTGCCGTCCACCGGCCCCGGCATGTGGCCGTTGTCGAACGCCGCCCACTGCACCGGATATCCGGCCCGGCACCCGGAGTAGGCGGTGGTGATGTGCGTACGGCTGCCCGAGGCCGGCTCCCGCGGGCTCTGCGCGGCGCAGCCGTTGGTGCGGACGAACGTGTCCCGCAACGACCGCCCCGAGGAGATGGGAAGCACCGAGTCGGTGATGCCGTGCAGACCGAAGTACGCGATGGGCTGGGTGCCGCCGCTGCACCCGCTGAGCTGGGCGCCGCTGAACACCGCCACCGCCCGGAACACGTTCGCCCGCGCACACGCCAGCGCGTAGCTCATGCCACCGCCGTAGCTGAAACCGAGCGCGAAACGCTGCGCCGTGTTGACGCAGAGGTCGCCCTCGATCAACCGGATCATGTCGTCGACGAAGGTGATGTCCTCGCCGCCGGAGTTGGCCCAGCCGTTGCCGAGGCCCTGCGGCGCGACGAGGATCGCCGTGTTGTTCGACTGCTCCTGCTGCCCGTAGTAGGACCACGGCGTCCCACTCGTGCCGCCCGAGTTGACCTCGGCCGCGGTGCCGCCCCGCCAGTGGAACGCGAAGATCAACCGATAGCGGGTGCTGCTGGAGTAGGTGGCGGGAAGCCGCAGGATGAAGCTGCGGCTCTTGCCGTTGCTCTGGATCGTGTGGGTGCCGTTGGCCAGCGTGGGGCTCTTGCCGCATCCTCCACCGGTCCCGGTGTCACCCGACACCTTGGCCAGCTGCCACTGCTGGTTGGCGCCGTTGAGGTCGGCGTACTGAACGACGTTGGCGCCATCGGCGGTCGAGGCGCCCTGGACCTCCACGGCCTTGCCGCTCTGCCGACCGATCAACCGGACGTTTCCGGCGTCGGAGTCGGCCAGCCGGAACTGTTGGTTGGCCGCGTTGTTGTCGGTCCACTGCACGATCGCCGCCCCGTCGGCGGTCGACGCGCCGCTGACGTCGAGGACCTTGCCGGAGAGGCGCGACTTCAACCGGTAGAAACCGCCGCCGGAATCCACGAACTGCCACTGCTGGTTGCTGCCGTTGTTGCGCGTCCACTGGGTGATCCGCGCGCCGTCGTTGGTGGCCTGGCCGTACACGTCCAACGCCTTGCCGCTGGTGCGGTTGACCAGGACGTACCAGGCGTTGGTGTCCACCGTCGCCGCCGCCGCGGGCGCCGCGTTCACCCCGACGAGGGTGCCGGCGGCGAGCAGGGTCGCCGCCACCGCGGCCAGCCCCGACCGCCAGCGCTTCGGTGGGGCGGCGGGATGAAGCGCACCGTTGGTTTCCATGAATTCACTCCCATGCTGGGGTACGCCCCTGGGGCGGGCGTGACCTGTTTCGGGTTAGCGTTAACACTTCTGCTGGTCGATGACCGGCAGCAATGACGGGCCCCGATCTATCGGCGGCCTGCCGCCGGGGCGCCCCGGCCGGGGTGCGGCCGGCCGGGGCGAACCAGATGTCAGCTACGCAGCTGCCACTGCTGGTTGGTGCCGCCGTTGCACGCCCAGAGGATGAGCTTCGTGCCGTTCGCCGTCGCGGCGCCGTTGGCGTCCAGGCAGAGACCCGACTGCGCGCCGGTGATCGTGCCGTTGGCGTTGACGTTCCACTGCTGGTTGGCCTGGCCGTTGCAGTCCCAGATCACCACGGCGGTGCCGTTGGTGGTGCCCTGACCCGAGGCGTCCAGGCACTTGGTGCCGTACACCATGAGCTGCCGGCTCGCGGTGTGGGTCCACCGCTGGTTGGCGGCGCCGCTGATGCAGTCCCAGAGCTGGGCCTGTGTCCCGTTGGTGGTGCTGGAGTTGCCGATCTCGGCGCAGCGACCCGACTGGACGCCGACGAGCTGCACGTTCTGCGGGTTGGTGCTGCCGCCGCTCTGCACGCCGGCAGCGTTGATCACCGTCTGCGCGCCGGACGGCCAACTGCCGTTCGAGACCGTGACGTTGCCGTTGACGACGTTGCCGCGGTCGCCGTTGGTCACGTTCGTGCTGCCGTTGGTCGACCAGTTGTTGGTGACCGTGAAGTTGCCCATGTTCTCGGCGTAGTAGTAGTTGGCGGTGGCCCAGGTGCCGGTGGAGGAGAACACGTTGTTGCGGGCGGTGTAGTAGCGCGAGCCCTCGTCGAAGTAGAGCCCGAACCAGCCGTTGGTCCGCAGGCAGTAGTTCTCGTTGATGGTCCCGCCCTGGTTCGCCGACAGCGTGTAGATGCAGCCGCCGTCGGTCATCTGCTGCATCACGTCGTGGATGTAGTTGCCGATGACCTGGTTGTTGGCGGCGGTGGTCGCCGTGGAGTAGCGGGGCTGGTAGTTGTAGAGACCCCGGTTGGCGTAGTGGTTGCTGCCGCCGGCGTCGTTGGCGCCCCAGCCGTACCCGACCGAGAGGCCGGTGTACGGCATGTTGTAGACCTCGTTGTGCGAGACCAGCGCGGTGTTCACGTAGGTGGTCAGGATCGAGACCACGCCGCGGTACTCCAGGCCGAGGTCGTGCACCCGGTTGTTGCTGATGGTGATGTTCCGGTTGACCATCCGCTGGTCGCTGGGGTGGTGGGCGTCGGCGCGCACGCCGCCGACCACGATGCCGCCGGCCGAGTTGCGGGCGATCTCGGAACGGGTGACAGTGATGTTGCTGGCGCCCAGGCCGACGCCGCTGGCGTGGGCGTTGGCGTCGTTGCCGATACCGATGGCCGTCTGCCCCAGGTTGACGAACTGGGAGTCGCTGAAGGCGATGGTGTTGGCCGCCGAGACCTGCACGGCGGCCGGCATCTGGGCCCAGCTCGGGCGGGTGGCCTCGAACAGCGGGCAACCCTCCTGGCAGGAGGTCAACGCGTCGGACGGGCGGGCCCAGGTGCCGACGATGTGCGCCCCGGTCTGCTGGTCGGCGAAACCGTTGCTGCTGCTCGGGCCGAGCCAGCTGGTGCCGGTGAAGGTGATCCCGCTGAACGAGATGTGGTGCGCGGGCGCGTCGTAGGTGCCGCCGACGTTGACCAGGGACTGCAGCTGCGGCAGCTCCACGCTGACGGAGCTCATGCTCTGCCCGGCCAGCGGGATGTAGTTGAGCTGGCCGCTGCCGGGGTTGAGATACCACTCGCCCGGCGAGTCGAGGAACTCGTACGCGTTGGCCAGGTAGAACGGGCCGGCCCGGTGCGGGCGGGACAGGGTGTCGAAGCCGAACGTGTTGTTGTTCCAGGCCGGCTGCTGCATGGTCAGGAAGTTGCCGCTGATGCTCTGCACCGGCGAGTACCGGTCGGTGAACGAGCCGACGCTCTCCACCTCGACCCGGTTCTGGTTGCCGAGGTTGTTGAGGTAGTTCAGCGCGCTGTTGCTGAACCGCATGCCCGACGTGGTGAAGGTGAAGTCGGCGCGATTCACGGCCGTCCGCGCCCGGGTGGCGACGGCGCCGTTGACGTAGAGCTGGCGGCTGTCGAGCCCGGCGGGGACGCTGGCCCGCCAGATGTTCTTTCCGGAGTCGACGAGCGACCACCCGGTGACCGCCCGCGCGCCGCTGATCGTCGGGCGGGCCGAGGCCGCCGCCCGCCAGATCACCTGGTAGCTGTTGGTGCCGGAGTCGGCGGCGGTCAGCCGCATCGGCGAGGTCAGCCGGTACACGCCGTCGGCCAGTTCCACGACGATGTCGCCGGACATGGAGCTGTTGAGCGTCCGTACCGCTGCCTGCGCGCCGGCCAGCGAACACGGCTGGCTGGCGGAGCAGGTGCTGCCGCTGCCGGACGGGGACGCGTAGAGGGTGGTGGTCGCCGCGGAGGCCGGTGTGGCCGAGGCGGTCACGGCGACCAGAGCGGTCAGTGCCGCCGTGGCGGCGCCGGCGAAGAGCCTGCGCGCCACGGAGATGGATGAGAGGGACACGGGACGGTCTCCTGTGGTGGTGGGGGTGGGGGACGCCTCGACGAGGCGGGCTCGGAGGGTGGCGGGTGGTGGTTAGCGCTAACAACGTGGGCGTGCCGACGCCAGGTCAGGCGACGACCTTCCGTAGGTGGTGCAGGCCGTCGACGGCGAGGCGGTCCTGGGAGGGGGCCAGGGGCCGCCAGATCGACGCCGCGGTGGCGATTGTCGCGTTGTCTGCCGTGAACGACTCGATGCAGACCGCGCCCCGGTAACCGGTGCCCCGCAGGACGGAGAAGAAGCGGGGCCAGTCAAAGTGATCCGCGCCGGGCGCGCCCCGGTCGGTGCCGCTGACCTGGACGTGCTTGATGTGCGGACCGGCCAGCGCGAGGGCGGCGTAGGGGTCGGCCTCCTCGATGTTCATGTGATACGTGTCGATCATGATGCCGACGCTCGGGGGCAGGCCGTCGATCAGCTCGATCGTCTGCTCGACGGTGTTGACCACGCTCGTCTCGTAGCGGTTCAGCGCCTCGACGCCGATGCTCACGCCGCACTCGCCGGCCCGGTCGGCGACCGGCGCGAGAGCCCGCCGGAAGTCGGCGTAGCAGGCCGCCCGGGCCGCCGCCGACATCCGCCAGGTGCGGCCGACCGCCGCGTACACCGGGCCGCCGACGCAGGGCGCGCCGACCGCCGCCGCGCTCGCCACACACCCCATGAGGTACGCGACGGTCGACTCGACGACGGCCGGCGTGGCATCCACCAGGTCCCGCCCGGGCGGGGTCACCGCGCAGACCCCGGCCGCGACGAGGCCGTGCGCGGCCAGCAGGTCCCGCGTGCGGACCGGATCCCAGTCGCCGGGCTGCTCGATCGGCAGTTCGACCGCGTCGAACCCGAAGGAGGCGATCCGCGGGATCAGCCGGGCGAGGGCCTCGTCGTCGACCGGCGAGGCCCACACCCAGGGGTTGACGCCGATGGCGTACACCGCGAACCTACTTCCAGCGCTGCGGATAGCCGGGCAGGTCGCGGCAGCCGCACATCGCGTAGTGCAGCGGCGGCATGCTCGCGTCGAGGTACTGGTCCAGGTTGTCCTGGGTGATCGTGGGCTGCGGCAGCTTCCACGGGTTGGAGACCTGGGTTCCGTCGAGAATGCTCAGCGCGGCGATGATCGGCGTCCGCCACTGGTACGTCGGGTAGGTCGGCGCGATGGCGGTGAGCTTCTTGTCCTTCCACAGCTTCAGGAAGTCGAGCTGGTCCTCGCCGTTCATCGGCGGTACGGGCTTGCCAGCGTCCTGGAACGCCTCGACCGCCGCCACGGCTACCGCTCCGGCGTCCATCCAGACCCCGTCGATCGTGCCGTACCGCTGGATGTAGTCGTTCACGATCTTCTTGGTCTTGGCCGGGTCGCCGTCGGTGAACTCGACCCCGACGACGTCGACCTTCGCCTTGTCCAGCGCGATCTTCGCGGCGGACCAGCGGGTCTCCAGCACGTCGACGCCCGGCAGGATGCGCAGGGCCAGCAGCTTGCCGCCCGGCTTCATCTTCTGGCTGACGAACTCCGCGCCCACGTGGCCGAAGCCGTAGCCGCCCACCGGGTTGATGAAGGTCACCGGGCAGGTGGTGTTGACCCCCCGGTCGAAGACGACCACCGGAAGGCCCGCCTGGCAGGCGGCCTCGACGGCCGGGGTGAGCGTGGCGGTGGTGTTCGGCGAGACGATGAGGGCGTCGCACTTCTTGCCGAGCAGATCGTTGATGTCGGCGATCTGCTTCTGGTCCTTGCCCTCGGCGTCGACGTGCACGAACTCGCTGATCCGGCTCCGCTGCGCCTCGACCTCGGCCTGCATGGTCTTGAACCCGACCTGCCGCCAGGGGTTGTTCAGCGCCGCGTTGGAGAAGCAGATCTTGTGCTTGCCGGGCTTCTTGAACTTCGCGGTGTCCACCATCTTCGGGTTGAGCACCTGCTCCCACGGCTTGTCGGCCGGGCCCGTCGGGGCGGCGTCGAGCAGGGCCAGCTCATTGTCGTAGTCGGCCTGCACGAAGAACTTGGACTGCTCCCCGGTCCCCGACCCGGCCGCCGCGGAGGCGGTGCCCGAGGGTGACGCCGTCGGCTCGTCGGTGGCGCATCCCGCGAGCACCAGGACACTCGCCGCGGCCAGGGCGGTCATGGTTCGTCTCATCGAATCACCTTTATCTGGAGGAGGAGGAACGCAGGGACGAGACCGCCACGGCGAGCAGGATGATCACGCCCTGGACGGTCGATCTGAGGGCACCGGAGACGCCGGTGAAGTTCATCAGCGCGAAGAGCGTCTCGAGGGTCAGGGCACCGAGCATCGCCCCGACGACCGAGCCGCGGCCGCCGCCGAGGGCGACCCCACCCAGCACGACCGCGGTGATCGCGCCGAACTCCAGCCCGACGCCGGCCTGGAACGACACACCGCTGTACCCGCCCAGGAGGATCGCCGCGACCGCCGCCGCGAGGCCGCTGAGCATGAACGCGATCGTCTTGGTACGCGCGACCCGTACGCCGCTCAGCTCGGCGGTGCGCGGATTGTCGCCGACGGCGACCAGCGTACGACCGAAGTCGGAGCGCGTCAGCACGACGGCGATCGCGGCGACGACCACCAGGACGAGCAGCGCGTACGGGATCCGGCCCAGCAGCGGCACGTCCTCTATGGACCGTCGGCCGAAGCGGCGGAACTCCTCGGAGAGCCCGCCCTTCGGAGCGCCGTCGGACCACAGGTACACGGCGCCGACGAGGATCAGGAACATGCCGAGGGTGGTGATGAAGGACGGCACCCGCAGCACCGTCGTGACCAGACCGTTGACCAGCCCGACGAGCGCGCCGCCGGCGAGCAGCAGCAGGACCACCGGCCAGGTGCGCGACGGATCGCTGTCGATGAGCCGGGCGGCGACGACGACCTGCGCCGTGACCAGGGAGCCGACCGAGAGGTCGAACTCTCCGCAGACGATCACGAAGTACTGACCGGCGGCGAGCAGGATGATCGGCGCGGAGCGCCCGAGGAACGACATCAGCGACGACGGCGCGAGGAAGTCGGGCTGGACGAACGCGACGAGGATCAGCAGAACCGCCAGGAGCGCGACGATCGGCGCGATCCCGTCGGTGCGGATCCGCAGTGGCAGCGGACGACGTTCGGCGACCCGCATGGTCAGGACCCCGCCTTTCGCATGGCCCGTCGGGCGTAGACGGCGACCGCGGCGATGATGATCACGCCGCGGATCACCTGCTTGAAGAACGCGTCGACCTCGAGTTGGTTGAACACCGCGTCGATGCTGGCGAGCAGCAGCACGCCGCCGACCGTGCCGAGCACTCCCCCGCGCCCGCCCGCGAGGGCGGTGCCGCCGAGGACCACCGCGGCGATCGACTCCAGGTCGTACAGCCCCTCGGTGCCCACCCGTGGGGCGCCGGAGCCGAGTCGGCTGGCCAGGTAGACGCCGGCCAGGCCAGCGCAGAGGGAGCACAGCACGTGGGCGGTGATGAGGACCCGGTCGTTGCGGACGCCGGAGAGCCGGGCGACCTCCGGATCGCCGCCGACGGCGACGAGGTGATGGCCGAAGCGGGTACGCGCCAGCGCGAACCAGGCCACCGCGGTCACGGCGAGCAGCAGCAGGAAGGACACCGGGACCGGCCCGATCCGCTGGTACCCCAGAGTCCGCACGAGAGCCGGGGCGCTCTCGCCGGCCGGGCCGTCATAGCCGTTGTCGAGATAGCCCTTGAGCAGCAACCCGACGCCGAGGGTCGCGATGAACGCGTTGATCCGCAGCTTGGTGACGAGCACACCGTTGAGCAGCCCGATCGCGGCGCTGACCGCGAGCGCCAGCCCGATCGCCGGAAGCAACGCGCCGTCGCTGCCGTTCATCGCCTCGGCCGCCACGAGGGTGCTCAGGCTGATCACGAACGCCACCGAGAGGTCGAGCGAACCGCCGAGGATGACCAGGGTCTGCCCGACGGCGACGAGCCCGAGGCCGGCCGCGACGTGCAGCAGACTCACCGTCGTCGACTGGTTGAAGAGCTGGCCGCCGTCGAGCATGACGACCAGCCAGCCGATGACCAGGGTGAGGGCCAGGGCCACGAACACGCCCGGTACGGCACGTCGAGCCGGACGAAGCGACAGGGCGGTCACAGAGCGATCTCCATTCGCGACTGCGGGGCTCGCACACCCGGCTCACTCCTCGCGCTCACGCGGCGGCCTCCCGGACGGCGCCGACCGCGAGGGCGACGACGTCCTCCTCGGTCGCGCCGGCGGGCAGCTCGCCCGCGATCCGGCCGTCCCGCAGGACGACGATCCGGTCGCTCATGCCGAGCAGCTCCGGTAACTCCGACGAGATCATCAGGACGGCCGCGCCGTCAGTCGCGAGGCGGCGGACGAGATCATGGATGGCCGACTTCGCGCCCACGTCGATGCCCCGGGTCGGCTCGTCGAAGAGCAGGATCCGTGGTGTCAGCGCGAGCCATCGGGCCAGGACGACCTTCTGCTGGTTGCCGCCGGAGAGGAAGCGGATCTCCTGGTCGTCACCGGCGGCACGGACCTCCACGGCGTCGAGCAGCTCACGCACGCGTGCGGTCCGGGCGGCGCGACCGGACCGTGCCGCGAACACGGCCCGGCTGGCGAGCAGCGCGTTGTCCAGCACCGACTGCCGGGCCACGATGCCCTCACCCTTGCGGTCCTCGGTGACGTACGCGATGCCCGCCCGCATCGCGGCACGCGGCGAGCGCAGCCGCACCGGCTCGCCGTCGAGCTCGACGTCGCCGGTCGTGAACGGGGCCACCCCGAAGAGCGCACGGGCCAGCGCCGATCGTCCGGAACCCTGCAGGCCGCCGACGCCGAGCACCTCGCCGGAGCGCAACTCGAGGTCCACCCCCCGCAGCTTCCGGTTGCCCCCGCCGCGGACGGTGAGTCGCACCGGCCCGCGGTCGCCGGGGTCGGCCCGCGGCGGGTAGTAGCTGGACAGCTCGCGGCCGACCATGTGTCGCACCAGCTCGTCCGTGTTGGTCCGCTCGGTGTCCACGGTGGTCACCCGGCGGCCGTCCTTGAGGACCGTGATCCGGCTGGACAGGTCGAAGACCTCGGTGAGCCGGTGCGAGACGTACAGCAGGCCGATGCCGCGTTCCTGGAGCCGGCGGACCAGCCCGTAGAGCAGCTCGACCTCCTGGTCTGCAAGCGCCGCGGTCGGCTCGTCCATGATGAGCAGCCGCGCGTCCAGGGCGAGCGCCTTGGCGATCTCGACGACCTGTTGCTGGGCGACGCCGAGCCGCCCCACCCGGGAGTCGGCTGGCAGCGCGGTCTCCCCGATCGAGGTGAGCAGGCGCCGGGTGCGGTCGAGCATCTCGCGGCGGTCGACCAGCCCGCGCCGGACCGGCTCGTGGCCCAGATAGACGTTCTCCGCGACGGTGCGCTCGGGCAGCAGGTTGAACTCCTGGTGGATGATGCCGACGCCGGCCCGCTGCGCGTCGCGGGGGCCGTGGAACGCGCGCGGCTCGCCGGCGAACTCCACGGTGCCCTCGTCCGGGGCGTACCCACCAGAAATGATCTTCATGAGCGTCGACTTTCCGGCGCCGTTCTCACCGACGACCGCATGCACCTCGCCCGGCGCCACGTCAAGGTCGACACCGTCGAGGACGCGCACGCCGAGGAAGGACTTGCCGATGCCCCGCAGGGCCAGCAGCGGTGCCGGTGGTGGGTCTGACATCCCGATAGCCCTTACAGATAGTAGTCATCGACGAGGTCGGCACAGCGGCCGGTAGGCCGTTCGATGCGCTGAGCGACGCACTTTCGCAGGCTGCTGCAGAACTTGCGTTTTTATGGTGCAAACATTTCCTTGACATCGAGGAAACATCACACGTATGAAGATAGATGTTTGGATGCGGGTCCGCAATCCTCGATCTGCGGCGACTGCCAGGCCCGGCACTCGATCGGCTCGACTGCCGGCTCAGGCGGCTCAGACCCGACCACTCCTACTCGGAGGTAACATCAGACGCTCGACGTTACATTGACACCTATCAGTGGATAGCCCATCCTGACCTCGCAGACCAGGGACGCACACACAGCCCACGTCACGCTGTGTGACGTCCTGCGGGGCTGACTGCCGTTTCGGCGGACGGCACGACGACCGCGACCAGCACATTCGTGGCCCACGCGCGCCCAGGCACAACCTGACGCGCGCCGGACCCGTGCGCGCAAACGGAGTTGCCCGCCCAGACCTAGGAGACGGCATGCGTCGCCCCACAATGATCATAGGAATGATCGTCGGCCTGTTACTGGCCCTCGGCCTGGCCCCGCCGGCGTCGGCCGCCCCGGCCTTCCGCGCCCTGTTGTTCACCAAGACCGTCGGCTACCGGCACGACTCGATCCCGGCCGGAATCTCCATGTTCCAGCAGCAGGCGGCCGCGAACAACTTCGAGCTGGTGGCGACCGAGGACGCGAGTGTCTTCACGCCCGCCAACCTCGCCACCTTCGACGTCATCATCATGTTCCAGACCTCCGGCATGGTCTGGACCTCGGCAGCCCAGCGCCAGGCCGTGGAGGGTTACCTGGCCAGCGGCAAGGGCATCGTGGGCATCCACAACGCCCTGGACATGGGCATCGAGGGTGAGTACCCCTGGTGGGACCAGACCCTCAACGGCGGCGCCCACATGCCCGAGCACTCCCCCGGCGTGCTCCCCGGCACCGCCATCGTCGCCGACAAGCAGCACCCGTCGACGGTCGGCCTGCCGGACCGCTGGAACCGCAGCGAGGAGTGGTACAACTTCGACTCCAACCCGCGTGGCAACGTGCACGTCCTGGTGACCGCCGACGAGCGCACGTACAACCCGGGCTCCCGGGCCATGGGCCCGGACCACCCGATCTCGTGGTGTCGCAACGCCGGTGGCGGCCGGGTGTGGGCCACCGCGATGGGCCACGCGATCGAGTCGTACAGCGAGACGAACTTCCGCAACCACGTCCTCGGTGGCGTCAAGTGGGCCGCCGGCAACCAGCCCGGGGACTGCGGCGGCACCGTCTGGAGCAACTTCGAGAAGCGCACCCTGGACGACAACACCGCCGACCCGATGGCGCTGGCGGTGCTGCCCGACGGCCGCGTGCTCTACGTCCAGCGCGGCGGACAGGTCAAGCTCTTCAAGCCGAGCACGAACAGCACCGTCACCGCCGCCACGCTGAGCGTCTACACCGGCGGTGAGGACGGCCTCACCGGCGTCGCGCTGGATCCGGCATTCGCCAGCAACGGGTACGTGTACGTCTACCATTCGCCGGCGAGCAGCACGACCGACGTCAACCGGGTCTCCCGCTACACGCTCACCGGTGACACCCTGAACCTGGCCAGCGAGGCCCGGATCATCGACATCCCGGCGACCCGCGACCGGACCTTCGCCGAGCCCGGCCACACCGGCGGCTACATCGAGTTCGGCCCGGACGGCAACCTCTACATCGGCACCGGCGACGACACCCCGCCCAACCTCGACCCCAACTGGCAGGGCTACGCCCCGCTGGACTGGCGGTCGGGCAAGGCCAACCTGGACGCCGCCCGATCCGCCGGCAACACCAACGACCTGCGCGGCAAGCTGCTGCGCATCCGGCCGTCGGCCAGCGGTGGCTACACCATCCCGACGGGCAACCTCTACCCCCAGGGCACGGCGCAGACCCGACCCGAGGTCTACGCCATGGGCTTCCGCAACCCGTTCCGCTTCTCGATCGACCCATCCACCGGCTGGGTCTACCTGGCCGACTACGGCCCCGACCGCAACCCTCCGACGACCAACCGGGGCCCCGAGGGGCTCGTCGAGCTCAACGTGATCAAGGCCGCCGGCAACTACGGCTGGCCCTTCTGCCACGGCGACAACCAGCCGTACGCGCCGTTCAACCCGGACACCGGCGTCGTCGGGGCGAAGTTCAACTGCAACGCCCCGGTCAACAACTCGCCCAACAACACCGGCCTGGTCAACCTCAAGCCGATCGTCGCGCCCAACATGTGGTACGGCTACCCCGCCTCGACGACCTTCCCGGAGCTGGGCTCCGGCGGGTCGGCGCCGATGGGTGGGCCGGTCTACCGCTACAACGCGGCGAACCCCTCGGCGACGAAGTTCCCGGCCTACTACGACGGCGTGCACTTCTTCTACGAGTGGTCGCGCAACTACATCAAGGAGACGCACTTCGACTCGTCGACGGCGGTCACCCGGACCAACTCGTTCATGCCCGGCGGCAACTTCAACAAGCCGATGGACATGGAGTTCGGCCCGGACGGCTCGCTGTACCTGCTGGAGTGGGGCTCCAACTTCGGCGGCGGCAACAACGACTCCGGGCTCTACCGCATCGACTACATCCAGGGTGGACGCTCACCGATCGCGAAGGCCGTCGGCACGCCCACCAGCGGTAGCGCCCCGCTGACCGTCCAGTTCAGCAGCGCCGGCACGGCGGACCCGGACGCCGGTAACACCCTCAGCTACCAGTGGACCTTCGGTGACGGCGGCACGTCCACGGCAGCCAACCCGGCACACACCTACACCACCAACGGCAACTACACCGCGCAGCTGAAGGTCACCGACAACACCGGCAAGACCGGCTTCGCCAATGTGCAGATCACCGTCGGCAACACCGCCCCGGTCGTCACCATCACGGTGCCGCCCAACGGCGGCATGCTGAACTTCGGCGACAAGGTCTCGTACACGGTCAGTGTCTCCGACCCCGGCGGCGCGGCCATCGACTGCACCAAGGTGTTCGTCAACCCGGCACTCGGTCACGACGACCACGCGCACGAGACCACCGAGTACCCGGGCTGTTCGGGCACCATCTCCACCGACCTGCTCGGTGGGCACCCCGAGGGCGCGAACCTGTACTACGTGCTCAACGCCCGCTACACCGACAACGGTGGCTCGGGTGGCGCGGCGCCGCTGACCGGCTACGCCCAGGCGATCCTGCAACCCAAGCACAAGCAGGCCGAGTACTTCAGCAGCCAGTCCGGCGTGCGGATCGTCGACCAGGCCGCCGCGGAGAGCGGCAAGCGCGTCGGTGACATCTCCAACAACGACTGGGTGGCGTTCAACCCGATGAGCCTGTCGGGCATCAGCACCGTCAGCTACCGGCTGTCGTCACCGAGCGGTGGGGGTTCCATCGAGCTGCGGGCCGACTCGCCGACCGGCACGCTGCTGGCCACCACGACGGTGCCCAGCACCGGCGGCTGGGACAACTACCAGTCCACGCCGGCGGTGAGCGTCGCGGCCCTGTCCGGGACGCACACGCTCTACATGGTGTTCAAGGGCAGCTCGTCCAACTGGTTCGACCTCGACGCGTTCACCTTCGGTGGCAACGGCGTGGGGGTCCCCGGCACCGACGGCGGAGGGATCGCCGGCCGCACCTGGACCCTCACGGCGCAGCACAGCGGCAAGCTGATGGACGTCAGTGGCAACTCCACCGCCGACGGCGCCCAGGTCGTGCAGTGGGCGGCCACCGGCGGTAACAACCAGAGGTGGCAGGCGGTGGACGCTGGTGGCGGCGCCGTCTACCTCAAGGCGGTGCACAGCGGCAAGTGCCTGGACGTCACCGGCGGGTCCACCGCACAGGGCGCCTTCCTGCAACACAGCACCTGCACCAACGCCAACCAGCAGAAGTTCACCGTGACGGCGACCGGCACCGCCGGGATCTACACGGTCAAGAGCGCGCTGAGCGGGCTCTGCCTGGACGTCAACGGCGCCTCGACGGCCGACGGGGCCCGGCTGCTGCAGTGGGGCTGCCACAGCGCCACCAACCAGCAGTGGCGGTTCAGCGCGGTCTAACGACCGGACGGTAGGTAGCTGCGACAGGGCGCCGGCCCCACGGAACACACACACCAGTGGCCGCCCCACCCCGACAACAGAGTCTGCGG
>NZ_JBEXHY010000031.1:0-56615 GCF_040608295.1 Micromonospora sp. NPDC005197
GCGAGCCGTCCGAAGACGGCTCGCCCACGCCGCCGTCCGCAGTCAGGGTCCGCTTGACGTGGCACCCCCGGGCGGTGGCCCGATCCCCGGGGAACGCGTCAACGGCGAACAGGTCGCCACGGTCACGCTCGTCGGCGTTGAGGTGGAGCAAGTTGATCTTGGCCATGCGCGGAGAGTAAGAAGGTCTTCACAGTCCTGGCTAGACAAGAAGAAGCCCCCTAGCGGCCGTTGGGCCTGCTAGGGGGCTGTATGTGCGCCCGAAGGGACTCGAACCCCTAACCTTCTGATCCGTAGTCAGATGCTCTATCCATTGAGCTACGGGCGCTTGTGCTCAGCCAGTGTACACACCCGGCTTTCGCGCGGAGACTCCGGGATTCGAACCCGGGAGGGGCTTTAAGACCCCAACCGCATTAGCAGTGCGGCGCCATAGACCAGACTAGGCGAAGTCTCCCTGGTGATCCGCAGACCACCGCGCCCGAGGATACAGGTCGCCACCCACCGGGAGCAAAACGACTTCCGGGGTACGGCCCGGTCCCCGTGTTTCACCCCTGTGCGGCGGCGTGATCGGGACTACGCTCCATCGATATGCAGGAGCAGCCGCCGAGCGAGCCGACCCGTCGAGAGCCTGCTGAAAGAGCGCGTCGACGCTCTCCGCGGCCCACCTTCACGCCGCCGACCGCCGCCGAGCAGCCCGACGAGACGACTGCGCCGCCGGCAGCCGCTCCGGCGAGCCCGCGTCCTCGACGGGCCAAGGCTGCCCCGGCCGTGCTGTTCCAGCCACCGGACCCCGAGCGCCCCCTGCCCCGCCAGCCGCGCCGCTCGTCTCCGGCATCGAGCGTCCCACCCGCCGCCGACCAGGCCAGCCCGCCACCTGACGCCTCACCGGCGGGCCAGGCCGGCCCACCGAATGACACCCCAGCCCGCGACCAGGCCGGCCCGTCGGTGAACACCCCGGCCGATGAGCAGGCCAGCCTGCCGGAGACCGCCCCAGCCACCGACCAGGCCAGCCCCTCCGACGGCACCCCGGCAGCGGAAATGGACCAGCCGGGCAACAAGCGGGCGACCCCCAAGGCCACCCCCAGCAAGAAGGCCACCTCAGCCGAGAAGGCCCTCCCGGCCAAGAAAGCCACCCCCACCCAGCGGGCCACCCCAGCCAGGCAAACCGCCCCGGCCGACGAGATCACCCCAGCCAGGAAGGTCACCCGAGCCAGGAAGGCCGCCCCGGCGATCAAGCGCAACGCCACGCCCGCGCAAGCCACCTCGGCGCCGCAGCCCTCGACCGCCATGGCCGGAGCAGAGCACGACCCGGTGCCGGCTTCGGGGCGTACCCCGGAATCGGATGTGCGGGCGGTGATCGCCCGCCTGCGCGACCACCCGGGCTTCGCGCCGGAGTTGCTGGCGCTGGAGGCGGTCCGGGCGCTCGGTCCGGGCGCCGCCGAGTGGGCGCAGCGGCTGCGGGCCCGGTATCCGGACGCGCCGGCGGACGGCCTGGCGCGGCTGGCGACCCGGCGGTACGTGCGGGCGGCGGGCGCGGGAGGGGCGGCGGCCGCGCTGGCTGGGCTCTTCGCGCCGCTCGCCGAGCTGGCCTCGGTGCTCTGGACCCAGTCGAACCTGGTGTTGCGACTGGCTGCGGTGTACGGCAAGGATCCGACGCACCCTGACCGGGCCGCCGACCTGCTGGTGCTCACCCTTGTGCATCCGGACGCGACGAGCGCGCAGGAGGCCCTGCTCGCGGCACAGACGACTGGCGATCCGGTCGAGGGCGCCTGGCCGAGGGCGGCGGAGGCCGCGTGGCGGCTGGCGGCGCCGCTCACCGCCCAGGCGGGCGGGTGGGTGGCGTTGCGGTTGGCGTCCCGCCTGTTGCCGGGTGCGGCGGTGGTCGCCGCCACGTTGGGTGACGCGGCGGCGGCCGATCGGTTGGCCGCCCGTGCGGTGGCGGCCTACCGGCCGGGCCGGCGCTGAGGGTCAGAGCCAGGTGAACCAGTCGCGGGGCAGCAGCGCGTAGCCGACGAAGGCGACCACGTCGAGCAGGGTGTGCGCGATGATCAGCGGCAGCACCCGGCGGGTTCGCAGGTAGAAAAGGCTGAACACGACGCCCATGATCGCGTTGCCGACGAACGCGCCGAAGCCCTGGTAGAGGTGGTAGCTCCCGCGCAGCAGCGCACTGGCCGCGATGATCGCGGCGAGCCGCCACTGGAGCTGGCGCAGCCGGGTGACCAGGTAGCCGACCACGATCACCTCCTCCAGCACGGCGTTCTGCACGGCGGAGAGGATCAGCACCGGAACCGCCCACCAGACGTGCGGCAGGGCCGCCGGCACCAGCGTGGCGTTGATGCCGAGCTGTGCCGCCGCCCAGAACAGGGCCAGCCCGGGCAGGCCGATCAGCGCGGCCAGGCCGGCACCCCGGGCCAGGTCCTGGCCGGGCCGCCGCGCGTCCAGGCCGAGGGTCCGCACCGGGTCGCCGGGGTCACGGCTGAGCAGGTGTACGGCGAGCAGCACGGGCAACAGCGCGAAGACGATGCCGAGGAGCTGGTACGTCAGGTCCAGCCAGGGTCGGGCCGACGCCGAGGTGTTCAGTGACGCGGTCTGCTTGGAGAGCGGCCCCTCGGCGGTCAGCTTCGCGATGATCGAGACCACCGCGTAGACCGCGGACTGGCCGAGAGAGAGACCGAGGACCAGCAGCGTCTCGGTCCCCAGTACTCGGCGGGACACCGGGCGGGTCAGCTCAACGGTCACCGCACCACTCTGCCCGACGGACGGCACGGCGGACACGGCCGATCGGCCGGCGTGAACCGATCGCACATTCTGTGCGACCGGTGAGCACGCTCCGTGGAGATTCTATGAGCGCCCGATCCGCTGCCGTCTGGAGAAGGAGCACCGGTGGACAACGTCGCACGGTTGCTGAAGGAGAGCTGGACCCTCGTCGAGGAGGACCGGGAGCGGCTGAGCGGGCACTTCTACGCCCGACTGTTCCTGCTCGACCCCGCCCTGCGGCAGCTCTTCCCGGTGCAGATGACCGGCCAGGGTGACCGCCTGCTGGAAGCGATCATCACGGCGATCCACACCGTGGACGACCCGGAGAGCTTCGACGAGTTCCTGCGAGCGCTGGGCCGGGACCACCGCAAGTACCACGTCGACGACCGGCACTACGCCACGATGGGCGTCGCGCTGCTCGATGCGCTGCGCAGCACCTCCGGCGACGGCTGGAACCTGGAGTACGACCAGGCGTGGCGGGACGCGTACGCGGCGATCGCGGCGAAGATGGTGGCCGGGGCGGCCGACGACGACAACCCGCCGTTCTGGCACGCCGAGGTGCTGACCCACGAGCGGCACGGCTCGGACCTCGCCGTGCTGACCTGCCGGGCCCTGCAACATCCGCTGTCCTGGCGGGCGGGCCAGTACGTCAGCCTGGAGCTGCCCCGCTTTCACCCGCGGGTGTGGCGGAACTACTCGGTGGCGAACGCCCCGAACGACGACAACGTGCTGGAGTTCCACGTGCGGAGCCCCGGCGCGGGGTGGGTGTCCGGGGCGCTGGTCCGCCGCGTGCAGCCCGGGCACCTGCTGCGCTTGGCGGCGCCGATGGGCTCGATGACCCTGGACCGCACCTCGGAGCGGGACATCCTCTGCGTGGCCGGCGGCGTCGGGCTGGCGCCGATCAAGGCGCTGGTGGAGGAGCTGGCCAGCTACAACCGGACGCGCTGGGTGCATGTCTTCTACGGCGCCCGGCACGCGACGGACCTGTACGGGCTGGCCCGCCTGCAGGAGTTGGTGGCCGCGCACCCGTGGTTGTCGGTCACCGCGGCGTGCAGCGACGACCCTGACTTCGACGGCGAGTTGGGCGACATCCCGGACGTGGTGGCTCGGTACGGCCCGTGGACGACGCACGACTGCTACGTCTCCGGGTCGGCGCAGATGGTCCGGTCGACGCTGCGGGTGCTGGCCGCGGACGAGGTGCCGCCGCCGAACATCCGCTACGACACGTTCGGCGATCTCTAGACGTTCCTCCCCCCACACCGGGGCGCGTGCCCCTGCCCCCTGGGGCACGCGCCCCGGTCCCCGCCCTGCTCAGTAGCGCCAGGGTTGCCCCGTCTCCCGGTATTCCTCCACCGGCACCAGCGGCACGCCGGGCGCCATCCGGTCGACGTAGAGCCGCCCCTCCAGGTGGTCGATCTCGTGCGCGACGAGCCGGGCCATGCCGAACTCGAACGAGGTGATGATCCGGCTGCCGTCGTACTGGGCGTGTTCCACGTCGAGTCGCAGCGGTCGGGGCACCAGACCGCGGTGGTCGAAGAAGGAGAGGCACCCCTCGTACTGCTCGTCGGTCTCCGGGTCGGCGTCGACCACCCGGGGGTTGAGCAGGACGACCGGTTCCGCCGTCCGGTCGGGGGGTCGGACCACGGCGGCGGCGCGGCCGACGCCGAGCTGCGGTGCGGCGATGCCCACTCCCTTGTTGAACGGGTGCAGCTCGTCGAGCCGGGACAGCGCCATGGTGAGTCGGTCCACGACGTCCCGGGCCACAGGTTCCTCGCCGGGCAGGTCGAACTGCCGGACCTGCTGGCGGAGGAGGTCGGCCCCACGCTGGACGATGCCGATCCCGCGCATCCGCTCGCTGGGGCGGACCCGGGTGCCGCCGGGACCGACGTCCGGGTCGGCTTCCGGCCGAGCCCGGAAGCGCCACTGCATCCGGTAGCGGGCGTTGAGCGGCGGGGCGTCGGTCTGCCAGTCGTAGATCGCCCGGTCGCCCTCGTCGCGACGCTGCGGCGCCGTCCGCAGCGGGCCCTCCTCCGCGGAGAGCGAGGTTTCCACGCCCCAGACCTGCGGGTCGAGGGCCACCGGCAAATCCAGGCGTACGGCGAGGTGCCGCGTGGGCAGCCGGACGGCCCGCTGGAACCAGGGGCCCCACTTCTCGTGCCCGACGCTGTACGCGTACTCGATGATGGCCCGGTCGCCGGGGTAGAGCGGGAAACGCCGTTCGCCGTTCTCGAAGAGCAGCCAGATCTCCTTGAACGCGTCCCGGTCGTGTTTCGCCCGCCAGTGCATCGGCTCCGGGTCGCCGGCGCCGTCGTCGCGGCGGGCCTGCAGTTGCAGCTCGGCGAAGGTGAGCGGGTGTTCCCGGTGGTGCCGGTTGGAGCGACCGGGGTCGTTCGGGTAGCGGTCCACCGCGACGCGGACGAGGTAGCGGGTGACCGGCTCGGTGCCGGCGTTGTAGAGCTCGCGGCGGATGACGCACCGGTAGGCGTCGTCGGTGTGGGTGAGGGTGGCCAGTTCCCGCTCCACGACGAGGCCGGTGCCGGGGGGCAGCCACTGGCCGGGCAGCGGGGGTTCGCGGTGCGGTTGGCCGGACCGGGCGTGCCGGAGGTCGTCGTACTCCCGGAAGCGCTGCCAGATCGCGCCGCTGGCCTCCAGGACGGCCTCGGCACGGCGGGCGAAGTCCTCGGTCGGGCGGTGTCGGCGCCCCTCGACGTGGCTGACGTAGGACGGGTCGAACCCCATCAGGATGGCCAGTTGCTTCTTGGACAGGCCTCGCCCGGCGCGATGGCGGGCAAGCTCGGCCGCGAAGGAGTCGGCAGCCCGTTCGAGGGGTGACGTCGTCATCGGCTTCCTCGTGGCCGGGAGTATTAGTTTCACGTTCCGTGGCGAAGCGCACACGCATCTGCCACCTTGTCGACACAACGCTTGACAATCCACCGACGGTGATCGATCCTGCGGCGGCGTTTTCGGAGGCCGGGCGCGGGTAGTACGCCGGGGCGCGGAGCGCTGCTCCCGCCGGGAGCCGAAGTGACCCGGACCTCCCGATCCGACCGAGGCAAGGCTTCCCTTAGACCGGCAGGCGTGGTTAGGCTAGCCTTAGCTCAGGACGACGTGCTCGTCCGCCGGGGCACGCTCCCGGTCACGCGGACGGGGGATGACACGGTGACAGCGGTGATGCCGAGGCGGGACGTGACCGCCACGCCGCTCGCCCCCGTCACCGCGGCGCTGCGGGCCATGTTCGGCACCGACGACCTTCCCGGTCTCGCCCGGGGCCTGCTGGTCGACGACGAGTTCGGTTGGACGCCCGCCACCACCCTGATCGACGGCACCCGCCTGCCGGAGCTGCTGCACGCGGCCAGCGTCCGCTGGGGTGGCACCCCGCACGCCTGCGCCGCGCTGGCCTGGAAGTCGTACAGCTACTGGACGGCGCTGCCGGTCGTGCTCGGCTGGGCCTCGGCCCGCCGGGTGCCGCTGCTCGACCCGTCCGACGTGCTGATCCACTTCGAGGACCACCGGCCCCTGCTCACGCTGGGCCTGCGCCACGGCACCACCGTGGCCGTGCTGCCGAGCGACCCGCTGGCGCTCTCCGGCCTGCCGGAGGTGCGCGTCGTCGCCGGCGAGGCCGAGTTGCTGGCCGAGCTGCGTGCCTCCCTGCTCGACGCCCACCTGGCGCCGCTGATCGCGGCGATCCAGGCGGAGGTGCGGGTGGGCACCCGGACGCTGCTCGGCTCGGTCGCCTCCGGCATCGCGCACGGCATCCTCCGGGCCGCGGACGCGCTGCCGGGCTCGACGGTGCAGAGCATCGACACCCTGCTCGGCGCGCTCGACCTGGCTGACCTGGTCGAGCTGGTGCCCGGCCCGACCGGTGAGCCGAGCGTGCAGCGACGCACCTGCTGCCTGGCCTTCACGCTGCCCAGCCCGAAGGTCTGCCAGGGCTGCTGCGTCCGGCAGGGCTGATCCCGCGAGTCCAACTCCCGGGCCGGCCCCGCTCAGTCGGTCAGCGGCCGGACGTCCCACACCCAGACGCCGCCGGTGAAGACCGGTTGGATCCCGGTCAGCTCGGTCATTCCGCGACGCAGTTCCATCTCGTGCTCGTGCGGCCCGAGGATCACCACGCCGGCCCGCCAGTAGCGCAGGTCGTCGACCGCCTTGACCCGATCCTGCGGGGTGATCGGCGGCACCGCGCCGGTCCGTCGGATGGTGGCGAAGAAACTGCTGGTGGGCCGGGGCGGCGCGGTGAACAGCGCGACCTTCGGCGGCTCCGCGCTCGGGCGGGTGTCCGGTCCGAGGAAGTAGCCCCGGGCCAGCGGCATGTCCAGCCGGGTCGCGGCGGACCAGCGCAGCGGCTCCGCGTAGTTCGTGTCCGGCAGCGGCAACGTCACCACGCTGCGCCCACCAGCCACGTACGGCCGCCACGCCCCGCTGGTCACGAAGGTGGGGACCGGGTCCAGCTTCACCACGGGCAGCGGGGTGGGCAGGATCGGCAGCAGGGCCATCGTCAGCACGGTCGCGGTGGCGAAGCGGATCTGCGGCCGAGCGGCCGGATGCGTACGGGCCAGTTCGCGGGCGCGTTCGACGCCGTAGGCGAGCAGCACGCCGACGATCGGGGTGATCGCCAGCGCCCACCGGGTCGGCACCACCGAGTGCAGGATCGGCAGATTCTCCAGCGCGGCCCAGGGGCCCGGCACGCCGGTGCCGTGACCGGCGAAGCGGATCTCCCGCCCGAGCGAGAGCACCGCGAAGAGCAGCCCGAGCCCGGCCAGCGCGAGCACCACCACCGACCGCCGCAGCCACCAGACCAGGGCGACCACCAGCACGAGCAGCGACCAGCCGAAGAAGCTGTTCTCCTCGGTCGGGTTCTTGGCCAGCCCGGCGGAGGTGCGCGGGCTGCCGGCCAGCGATTCCCGGGAGTACGCGACGAACGAGGCCAGGTCGCTGGAGTAGCCGCGGATCAGGCTGGACAGCCCGGAGTAGGCGCCGGGCCCGAAGAACTGCACGTACAAGGGGTACGCCAGCAGCAGACCCGCGACCACCGCGGCGACGGCCAGGCCCGCGAAGAAGGACCGGGCCCGTGACCGCAGGGCGGGGCGGCCGAGGGCCAGCGCGCCGACGATCACGCCGAGCCCGATCGCGGTCATCAGCAGGATCTCCAGGTTGAGAAACGCCTGCCAGACGATCACCAGAGCGAGCAGCACCCCGTTGCGCAGCCAGCGGCCGGGTTCGGCGAGCCGCAGCGTACGCCAGATGATCAATGGGACGACGAACTGCGACACGATGTTCGGGTGCCCGTTGGCGTGCGACACCATGGCCGGCGCGAACGCGCAGAAGCCCGCGCCCAGCCAGGCCGGCCCCCGGGCGCCGACCAGGACGCGGGAGAGCAGGAAGTACCAGGCGGTGGCGGTGGCGATCATTCCGAGGGTGAGAAAGAGCAGGAATGCCGCACGTGGCCCGAACAGCAGGGTGACCGGCGTCATTGGCAATGAAATGGATAATACGGACGTATTTGCCATGAGGTTGACGCCGTCCGGCACGTTCATCTGATCGGATTGGAACGGGTACGCAAAATGCGTGACCACTCGCGCACCGTGCGCCATCATCCATTCGAACTGTGACTGGTCGGAGCGGTTGTCTCGCACTCCGCTGCCCGGGTCCCACCAGAGACGCCCGGTGACCCAGAAGCCGAGCACCACGAAGCTCAGCACGGCGGCCAGATCGGCCCACTTCCCGTTACGGCGCAACCGATCGCCGCCGCCGGCCTCCTCCACCGGCGACGCGGTGGCCGGGCCGTCGCCGGGCGCGTCCGGTTCGGGAGTAGTCATGACAATTCATAGGGTAGTCAGCGTATGGCGGTGCCGTGACATGTTTCGGGGTACTGCCGTACTATGTGCCGGGTTCGCCGACCGCCGATCACGTGCCCACCCCCCGACCGCAATTCGGCCAACCGCTCCCCCGATTCTTCTGCCATCCAAGCGGATGATTCACTCTGTCGGTCCAGGCACGGTTCGAGTTCATATCGTGAGGAATCGACGCATGGCAGAAATCACTGGGGATCAGCGCGTCCAGTCCGAGGTGCTGGAGGGCCTGGCAACGGCCGTCAACCACCGCCGCTGGTTCGTCGAGCTGGCGGTGCCGTACCTCGGTGACGACCCGATCGAGATCGGCAGCGGCCTCGGTGACTACGCGCTGGAATGGTCGCAGCGGCTGCCCCGGTTCACCGCCACGGAGGCCGACCCCGACCGGCTGGTGCAGCTCAAGGAGCGCCTCGCCGCCCAGCCCGGCATCGACGTCCGGCAGATGCTGCTCCCGCACAACGACCGGGGGGACTACAGCGCCGCGGTCTCGTACAACGTCCTGGAGCACATCGAGGACCACGTGGGCGCGCTGCGCAGCATGCGCGACCTGGTCCGCCCCGGCGGCGCGGTGATCATCATCGTGCCGGCGTTCCAGTTCGCCATGAGCCCGGCGGACATCGCCACCGGCCACGTCCGCCGGTACACCAAGAAGACGCTCGGTGCGGCGATGACCGAGGCCGGCCTGACGGTGGAGAAGATCCACTACGCCAACGCGCTCGGGCTGATCGGCTACTTCATGGCCACCAAGGTCTTCCGGCTGATGCCGAAGGAGGGGCCGATGGTCAAGGTGTACGACACCCTCGTCCTCCCCGCCACGAAGGCCGCCGAGCAGGTCGTCCGACCCCCGTTCGGCCAGTCCGTCTTCGCCGTGGCCCGCGTCCCCGCCTGACTCACCCCGCCCCGCGATCTTGCACTCGACCGTGAACGGACCGTGCAAGATCGCGGGGTACGGATCATTCCTTGATCTGGTGCGTGGGGCGGATCACCGCTCTCGCGAGGGTGTGGAAGGTCAGGTTGAAGCCGACGTAGGCCGGGCTCGCGTCCGGGGTGAGGTCCAGGCGGTCGACGTCCAGGGCGTGCACCGCGAAGACGTACCGGTGCGGGCGGTCACCGGGCGGCGGCGCCGCCCCGCCGTAGCCCTGCTCGCCGTAGTCGTTGCGGACCGAGAAGGCCCCGCCGAGGTCGGTGCCCGCCGCGGCGCCCGCGCCGGTGGGCAACTGCGTGACGTCAACCGGCACGTTCACCAGCACCCAGTGCCAGAAGCCACTGCCGGTCGGGGCGTCGGGGTCGTAGCAGGTCACGGCGAAGCTCTTGGTCTCGGCGGGGAAGTCCGACCAGGTCAGCTGCGGGGAGACGTTCTCACCACCGGTGCTGCCATGCGCGTGCCGGGAGTCCATCGGCTCGCCATTCTGCACGTCGTCACTCGTCAGGGTGAACGAGGGCACGGTCGGCAGCAGCTCGTACGGGTCCGGGGCGATCGGTCGTTCGAGGGTCATCGGGACGGCGTCCTTCCGGTCTGGGTAGATACCTGCCCTTCATACCCCGTTCCGGGCCAACGAACGACCGGCTGCGTCGGTTGTCCGGCAGCACCAGCCGGACGCTATGGTTGGCAGCCTGCAACTTTCCACGGGGGGAATACTTGCTAGGGATCTGGCGCGATTTCGTGGTCGCCGTCGTCACCGCGCTGCGCAAGCCGGACGAGCAGGCGCTCGCCGAGGAACGCCGCCGCGCGATCGAGCGACTGGCCGACGAAACGATCCGCGAGACCCGACGGGACGCGCCCGAGGGGAAATAGTCGCCGGCGGTCAACGGGCCCAGGAAACGAAGCGCTCGTACAGTTCGCCCGCTGGGATGGCGGGCAGCTCCATCACAGCCACCGCGTGCAGGCTGCCCACGTACATGGACAGGCCGATCCGGTCCCGCCCGTAGGCCTCAGCCAAACGGACTCGGGCCGGTGCGCACGGCCACGGCGTGTCCTGCTCACAGCTACGGCAGGTCCATTCCGGGCGGCGCGGCACGTGGAAATCAGCGAGCCGGCCATCCAGTGCGGCGACGGCCCGCTCGCCCTGTGCCGCTCGGGCTCGTGCAGCTGCCTTGGCGGTAGTGGGCACCTCCCCAATCATCGGCCCGCACCGGTTTCCCGCCGATCGGCGGATTGATGACGAGCCTGGGCCAGCAACCGCGCCCGCGCTGCTTCCTGCTCTGCCCGTTGGATCGCCGGACCGATAGCCGTGGGTGGTACGGCGAGCGACAGCCACCGGGATCTCCGGCGCAGCAAACTGAAAGGCCAGATCATCGCGGCGTCCTCCCGCCTCAGGGCGTGGCGGCCTGCCCGCTGTCCCTCGCCGGGTCAGATGGCCGCCCGCAACACCCACTGCAATCGTGAGGACACGCTAAGGAGTTGGAAGGGCCGCAAAGGGTACGCGACGTACCCAGCGACAGGCCGTACCCCTAGAGTTCCGGCACCGCGATCCGGGTCTCCAACTGAATCGCCTCCGCGCGGATCGCCGCTGGCGCCTCCCGGGCCAGCCGCCCCGCCAACTCCTGGGCGGCTGGCGAGTATCGGACGGTCTCCGGAGACGTGGTCTCGGCGAGGTTCAGCAGATGAAGCGTCGCCTCCCGCGCCCCCTCAAGGTCGGCGGAGCGGGCAAGCTCGACGTAGTGTCGGCCGCGCCGCTCGGTCGACGGGATCGACGCCGGATCGAGCGAATGCGCACGCCTCTGGGCCTCGTCAGGATCTCCTAGGTCCACCGCGCACATCACGGCGTATACGTCGACCAACGGCCGCGACACTCGGGTGCGAAGGCCGACGAACTCCGCTGGTAGAGCCTGCTCGACCACCCGACGAGCGGCATCCCAGTCCGACCACGCGCCCTGGTCACCGGTGCGGGCCCTCGTCAACGCGGTACAGAGATACAGGTCAGCCAACATCTCGGCCCACTCACTGCCCCCATCGGCGACTCGGGGTTCGATCAGAGCCCGAGCCTCGCGCAACCGCTCCAGCGCTTCGTCACCGCGGCCGACCGCTCGCAGCAGGTGCGCCGCGTACCAGGTGGATTGGGCGATGGCGAGAGGGTCATCGGCATCAAGGGCCGCAGCCATGCCTCGGTCGACGGTCAGCCAGCACAGCTCACGATCACCGTGCCAAGCAAGGTATGCCTGTGCGAGGTGATGCGCCTGAGCAAGCAGAGCGAGGCTTGCACGTCGGTCGTCGCCCGAGTGAAGCCGGGCCGCTCGCTGGGTAGCGTCGAGCAGACCGGGCAGGATGACGCTCACCTCGGTGCGCTGATGCCGAGAGGTGTGCCAGGTCTGCCATGCGGCGTCCACGGCACCTCGCAGATAGTCGGGGGAATCTGGCGTACCGGAGACGGTGATCTGCCAAGCGGTCAGTGCGCGACGAACGTCGCCGATGGCTGGATGACTGGGTCGTCCGTCCAATGACAGCGTCACCTGCGGCCCGAACAGATCGCCGAGGTCACGTACACCAAGGTGCGGAGCTAGCTGCTGGGCGGCCCGCAACGTCAAGCTTCGACGTCCGTTCTCCACGAACTTGACGGTGGTCGGAGAGAGCCCGGCAAGGCCGGCGAGCTGCTCGCGAGACAGGCCGGCGGCTCGACGAAGCCGCTCGACGCGCTGACCGGGAGTGGGTTGCTGATCGGACATGGAGGCACCTCGCAGCATCGGGTACATCGCGTACCCCGACCGTACGCCGCGAGGAGGCACCCGTCGATGTGCTGAGGGGCGCGGGATTCGGCCCACGAAGACATCGCTGGCGTCGGTCTTTTCAAGACCAACGAGTTCACGGACCTGACCTGGTGATACGGGATGCGCATGACTGACGACATGAAGACCGGCCGCCAACCAGTTCGACGATCTCTGCTAATCCTCGTGTCGGCGTAGCAGAAATGCGCTCCGACAAGTTGTGTTTATAGCGTTTGTGGCCCCATGCTCGAATCATGGTGACGACGGGTGAGGAACTTCTGACCACCGGTCAGGTTGCCAAGCTACTTGGATCTTCGCGCCAGCAGGTCGTCAACCTGTGCGAGCGTGGAGAACTGCCGTTCGTGAAGGTCGGCGCGCATCGGAGGATCAGGCGGCACCAGGTTGAGGCGCTGATGCGCCCGAAGCCGGAACTGACTCGTGATCAGCTCAAGTCGCTGTGGCTGCACCAGGCGGTAGCGGGCAGTTTGGTCACCGACCCGGACGCGGTAATGGGCAAGGCCCGGGGAAATCTCGACCGACTCCTGCGGCAGCACCGAGGAACGATGACCGAGGTGTGGCTGAAGCGCTGGCAAGACAAGATCAACGAGGGTGTCAACGCCGTCCTGAGGACGCTGACCTCGGATGATCCGGAGGCTGTGGAGCTACGACAGAACTCGCCCTTCGCTGCAGTCCTGTCGCAGCCACAGCGCAAGAGGGTGCTTGAGTCCTTCACCCGCAATGGCTGGGAGCGAGCGGGGTGACGCGAGCAACTGGAGCACGTCCTGGCTGCCCGAGGGGTGGCGGGATCGGCTGATTACTGGTGGAGTCCCAGAGCACCCAGCCGGGGCGCGGGTACACGCTCGAACCGCACGACTGCGTCGTGTCAAAGCTGGTAGCTGGCCGGGAGAAGGACCACGCCTTCGCCGGCGCACTTCTCCGGGCCGGGCTCGTCGACCCAGCGGTGATCGCGGAGCGGATCGAGATGGTCGACGTCCATCCGCTGGTGCGGAAACGGCTGAGGGACTGGATCGGCCTCTGCCTGCCGGCAACCTGACGGCTACGCGGCACTCTGCTGCTCGTCGGCGGAGGGTGTGGGATTCGAACCCACGAAGACATCGCTGCCTTACCGGTTTTCAAGACCAGCGCCATCGGCCACTAGGCGAACCCTCCCGGACCGCCACCCGTGGGTGCGCGGCCGTGAACAGTCTGCCACGCCACCCGCCGGACGGCTCGGCGTCCCTCCCGCAAGCGCCGGTCAGGCGGGCGCCGCTGCGTCCACTGTGGCGCGGACCGGAGTCACTCATGGGCATCGGGGCGTGCAGCGTCCTGATCAACTCGCGTTCCAGGAAAGCGGGGCATCAGATCGTCATGGATACCCCGCCTTCCTGGAACCCGGGCCGAGCACCGACGACCGGCGCGCGCGCCCGGGGTGCGCCTGCGTCCCCCGGGGGCATCGGGTAAGACTGAGGCCATGCGAGCCATCACCGTTCCGCAGCCCGGTGGACCCGACGCGCTGGTCTGGGCCGAGGTCCCCGACCCGGAGCCCGGTCCGGGCGAGGTGATCGTCGCGGTGCGGGCCAGCGCGGTGAACCGCGCTGACCTGCTGCAACGGCAGGGGCAGTATCCGCCGCCGCCGGGTGCGCCCCCGTACCTCGGGTTGGAGTGCTCCGGGGTTATCGACGCGATCGGGCCGGAGGTGACCGGTTGGGCCGTCGGCCAGGAGGTCTGTGCGCTGCTGGCCGGCGGCGGGTACGCCGAGCGCGTCGCCGTGCCCGCCGGGCAGCTGCTGCCGGTGCCGGCCGGCGTCGACCTGGTCGACGCCGCGGCGCTGCCGGAGGTGGCCTGCACGGTCTGGTCGAACCTGGTGGGGGTGGGCCGGCTCGGCTCGGGTGACACGCTGCTGGTGCACGGCGGGGGCAGCGGGATCGGCACGTTCGCGATCCAGTTCGGGGCGGCCCTCGGCGCCACGGTCCTGGCGACCGCCCGCGCGGCCAAGCACCCCCGCCTGCGCGAACTGGGCGCGGCGGACACGATCGACTACCGGGAGCAGGACTTTGTCGAGGAGGTCCGCAAGGCCACCGACGGCCACGGCGCGGACGTCATCCTCGACATCATGGGCGCGTCCTACCTGGGCCGGAACGTCGCCGCGCTGGCGACCGGCGGCCGGCTCGTGGTGATCGGGCTGCAGGGTGGTCGCAAGGCCGAGCTGGATCTCGGTGCGCTGCTGACCAAGCGGGCCAGCGTCGCGGCGACCACGCTGCGCTCCCGACCGCTGGCCGAGAAGGCGGAGATCGTCCGGGGCGTACGCGATGAGGTGTGGCCGTTGGTCGAGGCCGGCGCGGTCCGCCCGGTGGTGGACCGGCGGCTGCCGATGGCCGAGGCTGCCGAGGCGCACCGGCTGGTCGAGTCGAACGACCACGTCGGGAAGGTGCTACTCACCATCGGATGAGGCGCGGGGCAACATGAGCCGTGCGCCGGGGCCCTCGCCGGCCAGCGCGTCCCCCGGGTTGTAGAGCGTGCAGCGTTGCAGGGACAGGCAGCCGCAGCCGATGCAGCCGTCCAGGTCGTCGCGGAGTTTGGTGAGCAGCCGGATCTTCTCGTCCAGCCGGCCGCGCCAGCTCGCGGAGAGCCGCTCCCAGTCCTGCGGGCTGGGGGTACGGCCGCCGGGCAGCGATTGCAACGCCTCGCGGATCTCGTCCAGCGAGACGCCGACCTGCTGGGAGATCCGGATGAAGGCGACCCGCCGCAGTTCCGTGCGGGCGTAGCGGCGCTGGTTTCCGCCGGTGCGATTGGCGCGGATCAGACCGAGCCGCTCGTAGTAGCGCAGCGCCGACGGCGCGACGCCGGAGCGGACGGACAGCTCGCCGATCGTCAACGAGTCCTGCATCACCGGGTCCTTGAGTTGAAGTGGACTTCAACTCAAGGCTAGCCCGAACGGATGAGCGCTCAGCGGGTCGCGGCGGCGGGACGGCGGCGTGCGCGCTCGCGACCGAGGATCCAGATCGCCTCGACGCCGTCCTTCCAGGTGATCTTCTTGCCCTCTTCGCGGCCCCGCGCCCGGTAGCTGATCGGCACCTCGTACGGGCGGATCCGGCGGCGCAGCAGCTTGCCGGTCACCTCGGCCTCCATGCCGAAGCCGCGCGAGCGCACCTCCAGCGACCGGTAGAGCTCCACCGGCATCAGCTTGAAGCAGGTCTCCAGGTCGCCGATGTACGAGTTGAAGAGCACGTTGGCCGCCATCGTGACGCCCTTGTTGCCCATCACGTACCAGAAGCTGTAGGCGCTGTGGCTGCCGAAGGTGCGATTGCCGTAGACCACCGTGGCCCGCCCGTCGAGCACCGGGGCGAGCAGCTTGGGGATGTCCTGCGGGTCGTACTCCAGGTCGGCGTCGAGGATGACCATGTATTCGCCCTCGGCGCTGTCGACCGCCGTCTTGATGGCCGCGCCCTTGCCCGCGTTGCGCTGGTGGGTGATCACCCGTAGGCGGGCGTCGTCGGCGCGGTCGAGGACCTCGCCGGTGCCGTCCCGGCTGCCGTCGTCGACGACGACCAGCTCGATCTCGCAGGGGTAGTCAACCGCCAACGCCTGCTTGAGGGCATCCGCGATGCGTTCTTCCTCGTTGTAGACCGGCATGAGGATCGAGAGCTTCACGGGAATCTCCACGGTGGCGACAACACGTCGGGCCTAGCCTAGCCTGGCTGGTCAGCCCGACGGTGGCCGCCACCGTCGGACAGTCGGCGTGGCGGGTTCAGCGCGATGGTGTTTACTTCCCGCCATGTCGGCTGCCGGCTCCCTGCTCGCGGTGCTCCCCGCCGCCTCGGTGCTCCTGCTCACGGTCGCGACGAAGCCCCGCGGGGTCGACGCGGTGTCGCCGTCACGGCTCGCCGCGGTGCGCGCGGCCCTGGTCGCCGGGGCGTACGCCGTGCTCGTCGTCGAGGTGCTCGGCGCGCTGCACGCGCTGACCCGGCCGGCGTTCGTCGCCGCCTGGCTGCTCTTCCTGCTCGCCACCGCGACGGCGGTGGGCCTGCGCTGGCGCCGGGAGACGCCGGCCGCCGAGGTGCCCGCCGCGACGTCCCGGCGGGTGCCGGTCGGCGCGGCGGTGACCGCCGGCGGCGGCCCGGAGACGTCCGTCCCGCTCGCCGACCGCGGCCCGGCCGGCGGGCGCGACGCCACGCCGGTCCCGATCGGTGAGGTACGCGCCGGCCTGCGCAGGGCAGCCGAGATCTGGCGTACGGCGAGTCGGGGCGAGCGGCTGCTCGCCGGCGGCATCGGGGGACTGGTGCTGCTGGAGTTGCTGGTCGCGCTGCTGGCCGAGCCGAACAACTTCGACTCGCAGACCTACCACCTGCCCAAGGTCGAGCACTGGGTGGCCCAGGGTGACCTGGACTTCTGGCCCACCGCCATCCACCGGCAGGTGACCATCCCACCCGGCGCGGAGTACCTGCTCCTGCACCTGCGCCTGCTCACCGGCGGAGACGCGCTGCACAACCTGGTGCAGTGGGCCGCCGGGGTGCTCTGCCTGCTGGTGGCCGCACGGATCACCGCGCAGCTCGGCGGCGGCCGGCGGGCTCAGTTGATCACCGCATTCGTGCTGGCCAGCACCCCGATGGTGGTGCTCCAGGCGACCAGTACGCAGACCGACCTGGTCTGCGCGGCCTGGGTGGCGTGCGCGGCGACCCTCGTCCTGGACGGGCTGCGTCGGCGGACCGGTTGGGGGACGCTGCTGGGCCTGGGCGCGGCCACCGGGTTGACGGCGGTGACCAAGACCAGTGGCCTGATCGCGGTGGGTCCGCTGCTGGTGCTGTGGGGACTGGCCCAGCTCCGGCTGGCCCTGGCCGACCGGGCACCGGCCGCCCGTCGGGTTCGGCCGGTCGCTCCGGTGGCCCGCGTCGTCGGTGGCTCGGCGCTGATCCTGGTGGTGGCGGCGCTGGTGGTCGGCCCGTTCCTGACCCGGGTGACCGCCGAGTTCGGGCATCCGCTGGGCCCCCCGCGGCTGCGGGAGTCGATCCCGATGGAACGGCACGATCCGGCGTCGATCCTGGTCAACGCGTTGCGGATCGGGCACACGGCGTTCGACACGCCGCTGGCGCCGCTGCGCAGCGCCAGCGCGGACGCGATCATCGAGGGCGCGGACGTGATCGGTGTCGACCCTCAGGACCGGGCGATCACCTTCGGTCGGGAGGTCTTCCCGGTGCCCGCCTGGTATCCGGACGAGGACCGGGTGGCGTTCCCGATCGCCGGGGCACTCGCGTTGCTCGGCGCGCTGGCCGCGCTCGTCCGCCCACGCCGGCTCGATCCCGGGCAGGTGGGGCCGCTGCGCTCGTACGCCGTGGTGGTGCTGACCACCGTGCTGCTGCACACCGCGATGCTCAAGTGGCAGCCGTGGGGTAACCGGCTGCTGCTCTACGCCCTGGTCCTCGCCGTGCCGCTCGCCGGTTTGTGGCTGGACGCGCTCCTGCGCCGCCACGCGAGCCCGGAGCCCGGGGTGACGGCAGGGCGGCGGTCGGTGGCCACCGTGGCGACCGTCGCCGTGTTGGCCACCTCGGCGCTGGCCGGGGTGCTGGCGCTGTCGTACGGCTTCCCGCGCCGGCTCGTCGGCTCCGGCTCGGTCTTCACCACCTCGGACTGGGACACCCGGTTCCTGCGCCGGCCGCAGTGGGCCGACGAGTTCCGCTGGGCAGCGGCGGCGGTCCGCGACAGCGGCGCCCGGCGGATCGGGCTGGTGGAGCAGAACGACAACTGGGAGTACCCGTGGTGGCTGCTGCTGCGCCAGCCGGACGGCGGCTCGCCGGAGCTGGTGTCGTTGCAGTCGGTTCTGCCGGAACGGCCGCCGGCCGACCCGGCCTCGGTGGACGCGATCGTCTGCACCGGCAGTCAGCCCGCCTGCGCCAAGCTGGTTCCGGCCGGCTGGCGGTTGGAGTTCCGCGGCTACGTGGGCTACGCCCTGCCGCCCGCCCGCTGACCGCCGGATGCTCGGGCCGAGCCGAGCCGGTCCGAGCCGAGCCGAGCCGAGCCGAGCCGAGCCGAGCGCCCGGATCGTCCGATCCGGGCGGTTCTGCATCCCGCGCGCAAGGATCCGAGGCGCATTCACATCTGTTGATCCGCACGTTACCGTCTGGTAACTCAATCGACCTCCCACGATTGAGCCGAAAGGAGTGTGTCGATGCCTGCCACCCCCGCCAGGCCAAAACGCGCGACCCGACGACGGGCCACCACCGTCGCCGTCGCCGTCGCCGCTCTCGTCCTGCCGATGCTCGCCGGACCGGCCGCCCCCGCCACCGCCGCCGACCGACCCGCCGTTGCACCACTCCCGGCCAACCTGGAGGCCATCCGGGCCGCCGAGGCGACCGCCCTCTACGGCAGCCCCGCGATCCGCCCGATCGAGCAACGCCGCACCGCACTGATCACCATGGGCGACAGCGAGATCTCCGGCGAGGGCGTCGGCAACTATGTCCCCGGCACCCATCAGGCCGACAACTGGTGCGACCGCTCATACGACCAGGCGGTGTTCCGCACCGGCATCCCGTCGGACGCCCAGTACAACCTCGCCTGCTCCGGCGCCACGCCGTGGAACCTCATCGCCGGTGGCCCGACGCAGCACAACGAGCTGAACCAGGGCGACTACCTCGGGATCAAGGCGCGCAACACGCACGTCAAGCTGATCTGGGTGGTGGTCGGCGCGAACGGCGACGGCACCATCCAGTTCGGGCCGGTCGCCACCGACTGCGCCATACGCCGGGTCTTCTTCCAGGGCGCCTGCTACCCCACCTACACCGACCAGTGGACGATCCGCACCGACGGCAGCCGCCAGGCCGTGACCGACGCGCTCAACGACATCCGGCAGACCATGACCAACGCCGGCTACCTGCGCTCGGACTACGAGCTGGTGCTGATGTCCTACCCGAGCCCGGGCAGCCCCGACGTCGAGGACAACCCGAACTTCCCCGGCTGGTACTCCGGCGGTTGCCTGCTCTACCTCGCCGACGCCGCGTTCGCCCGGAACAAGGCGGTGCCGCTGTTCGAGTCGGCGCTGCGAACCGCCGCGGCGAACACCGGCACCCGCTACCTCGACGCGAGCCGGCTCTTCCACGGCCACGAGGCGTGCACCGACAACACCTCGGTTCGCGGGCTCTACATCGAGGTGGGAATCTGGGACGAGAACGCCGCCCGGCAGTCGTTCCACCCCAACGCCCGCGGGCACGGCATGTTCGCCCAGTGCATCACGCAGTTCTGGAACTCCGGGCAGCAGCGGGCCAGCTGCGTCGACCCGGCCAGCACCGGCAGTGGTGTGCTCTACCCGGGCCTGCTGGAGTTCAAGCAACTGCGCAACCTCGCCACCGGCACCTGCGTCGACGGCAAGGGGTACGACTCCCGCAACGGCACCCCCCAGCAGCCGTACACCTGTCACGGCGGTCGTAACCAGGGCTTTTGGTACGACTCCGCCCGGCGCTCGCTGCACTCGGAGCTGTCCCACGACCGGTGCCTGGACGTCTCCAACAGCTCGATGACCGCCGGCACCGCGGTCAACGTCTACGACTGCAACGGCACCGCCGCCCAGCAGTTCGTGTTCGCCGGCAACCAGCTCAAGCCGGCGAGCGCCAGCAACCTCTGCGTGGCGTTCGACAACCCGTGGCTGGGCACCCCCCGGTTGCGGTTGGCCACCTGCTCCAGCAGCACCCGCCAGCAGTGGTCGTACGAGTCGCGCAGCTTCGCCAACCCGGTCGGCTACGGTCACGACGACTTCATCGGCTCCCGCGTCTACTGAGACAGTGACGGGCCCCCGGGCGTACACCCGGGGGCCCGTCGCTCACTTGTCGCGCGGGATGAGGATGAGCCGGGCGACTCCCTTGTCGCCGTCCTTCGCACCGGCGACGCCGAGCTTCGCGCCGACCTTGACCTCGCTCGGCTGCACCGTCGCGCGCCGCTCGACGACCCGCAGGTCGTCGCCGAAGGTCCAGGTCATCGTGAAACCGTCGGTGGACTTGACGGTCATCGAGTCGCCGTCGATGGCGGTCACCTCGCCGCGCTGCACGGCGACCGTCTGCGTACCGTTGTCCTTGGTCTGCACCACCGCCTCGCCGTGCAGGGTGTTCTTGCGCAGCTGCACGCGGGCCTGGTGGCGCTTGCGCCACTCCTCGCCGCGCTTCTGCCGGTCCTTGTCCCGAGCCGTCGGGGAGGCGCCCGGCGTCGGGGTGGCCGGGGCGGCGACGGTCTGCACGTCCAGGTCGGTGGCGTCGAAGCCCATCGCGGTCAGCGCCTGGCCCTCCACACCCATCGCGGCGGCGACCTCGACCGCGGCGTCCCGCGCGGGCTGGCTGGCCACCTCGGCCGCGCCGCAGCCGCTGACGCCGAGCGCGACCGCCGCGAGCAGCGCCGTGGTGCCGGTGACGAATCCCCAACGTGGCATGACTCTCCCTCTCGTCCGTGGAGCCCTCAGCCTTCCCCGCGTCCACGAGCGGACCGTCAGGCCGATGTTCGGGTCAGGTAAGGATCACCGGGCAGCCGGACCGTGAAGGCGGCGCCGCCCTCGGGCGCGTGACCCGCGACGATCTCGCCGCCCAGCCGGCGGACCAGCCCGGCGGCGAGTGCCAGCCCCAGCCCGCTGCCCACCTTGCGCACCCCCCGGTAGCGCTCGTGCAACGCCCCCCGCTCGAACGCCACCGCCAGGTCGTCGTCGGTGAAGCCGGGTCCGCCGTCGCGGACCTCCAGCACACCGCCGGCCGCCGGGTCCGCACCGACCGGCCGGACCGCGAGCACCACCGGCGCCCCCGGGGGTACGACCCGCAGCGCGTTCTCCAGCAACCCGTCCAGCACCTGTCGGATCCGACCCGGATCGGTGTACGCGGACACCGGCTGACCGGGCGTCTCCACGCGGAACGACACACCCACCGCAGCGCACCGACCCGACCAGGTCGGCTCGGCCTCGGCGGCCAGCCGGGTCAGGTCGACCGGCACCGGTTCCAGCGGAAAGTCGGCGGCCTCCAGCCGGGCCAGCGCCAGCAGATCGCCGATCAGCCGGTCCAGGTGCTGGGCCTCGGCCAGCATGGTCCGGCCGGTGCCGGCGGCGTCGTCCGCGTCGATGACGCCGTCGGCCAGCGCCTCGGCGTACCCCCGGATCGCGGTCAGCGGGGTCCGCAGCTCGTGCGAGACGGAGAGCAGGAACTCCCGCTGCCGGCCCTCGCTGGTGGTCAGGGCCGCGGCCAGGCCGTTCAGCGCCTCGGCCAGGTCGGCGACCTCGTCCGGCGGTTCGACCGGCACCCGGACGGCACGGTCCCCGGCGCGCAGTCGGGCGGCGGCGGTGGCCGCGACGCGGATCGGTCGGGCCAGGCGGCGGGCCAGCAGGAGGCCGGCCACCACGCCGGCGGCCAACCCGGCCAGCAGCGGCAACCAGAGGCTGAGCAGCACCTGCGCCCACAGGCCGTTCGACGTGGCGCGGGACAGCACCACCCCGTTGCCGCCGGGCAGCGCCCGGCCCTCCACCAGGGCACGGTGGCCGTTGACCGGACGGCGGGCCGACACGTTGCGGCCCTGCCCGATCCGCTGCACCACGCGGGCCGGCAGGCCCGACCGGTCGACGGTCCCGCGCCGGATCAGGTACGCGTCGATGCCCTGGTCGCGCAGTTGCTGGATGAGCCGCTCCTCGTCGGCGGTGCGACCCCGGTCCAGTCGGGTGCGCAACACCTCGGCGGCGAGTCGGGCCTGCGCGGCGAGCGCCTGCTGGTCGCGTCGCTCCGCGCCGCGGATCGCCAGTGGCACCGCGACGATGGCCGTGACGAGCACCGACACCAGTGCCACCGCGCAGGTGACCAGAACCGCGCGGGCGGTCAGCGTCCGGCCGAGCCGCCTGCGCCGGGGTGCGGCCGGCGGGCGGGCGCCGACCACCGGCAGCGCCATGGTCGGCGACTCGGAGCGCACGGGCTGCTCAGGCATCGACCGCGTACCCCACGCCCCGGTGGGTACGGATGACGCTTGCCGGGCCGAGCTTCGCCCGCACCTGGGCGACGTGCACGTCCACCGTGCGGGTTCCCGCGTGCGCGGCGTAGCCCCAGACGCCGGCCAGCAGCTCCTCCCGGGTGAAGACCCGGCCGGGCCGGGCCATGAGATGCGCCAGCAGGTCGAACTCGGTGGAGGTGAGCTGCACCGGTACGCCGGCGGCGGTGACCGTCCGTCGGGCCGGGTCGAGGGTCACCGGGCCGACGATGCGCGGTCGTTCCGCGCCCTCGGGGCCACCGGCGGCGCGGCGCAGCACCGCGCGTACCCGGGCGACCAACTCGCGCGGGCTGAACGGCTTCGTGACGTAGTCGTCGGCGCCCAGCTCCAGGCCGACGATCCGGTCCACCTCGTCGTCGCGGGCAGTGAGGAAGATGACCGGCGTCCAGTCACCGGCCTCGCGCAACCGGCGGCAGATCTCGGTGCCGGGGAGACCGGGCAGGGCGATGTCCAGGACGCAGGCGACCGGGCGCAGCCGGCGGGCGGCGCTCAGGCCGGCCTCGCCGTCGCGTTCGAGGTGAACGCCGAACCCGTCGCGGGTGAGGTAGAGCCGGACCAGGTCGGCGATGGCCGGCTCGTCCTCGACCACGAGGACGAGCCCGCGGTGCGGGGGTTCGAGGGTCACCGGCCCATGATTGCCGACCCGGTCGGCTCGGCGCGATCGGTGCGTGTTCGAGTTCGGTAAAGGAGACGTGAAGGGCGACCGGCCCGCCGGGCGTCAGCGCGCCACGGCGGGGCGGAACACGCTGGGTCGGACGGCGGCCGGCGTGTCACCGATGGTGGCGACGATCCGCTCGCGGGGTGCCCGCAGACGGGTCCGGAACGCGTGGTTGAGCAGCGCGTCGAGCTGCCACACCTGCTTCGGGTGGCTGGTGCGGATGAGGAACCGCTCGCGGATCCCGTCGATCGCGGTGGCGGCCAGCTCGACCGACCCCAGCCGGGGGTCCGGGCTCCAGGTGACGTTGCTCAGCTCGCGCAGCTCGGTGTTGAGGTGCAGGCGCAGCCGGTGCAGGAGCCTCGTCTGCTGGGTCACCACCAGTCGGCGGTGGGTGAGCAGCAACAGGTAGTCGCCGGTGACCGGGCGGTCGGGGCGGCTGCAACGGGTGACCAGGATGGTGGCGTCACCCGAGCCGACGCAGCGGCGGAAGACCGGCATGTGCCGACTCACAGTCTGTACGGCCAGGCCGGCCTCGGTGGCGGCCGGGAGGAACGTTCGGGAGAAGACGTCCATGACCTGCCCAACGACCTCCCCGGCACCGGTGATGTGGGTCACGTCGGAATTTTGGAAGTTCCACGCGGCACGTCGCACCGCCTGTCCGACTTCCGACCTGGACGGATGTCGGTCAGTGTTCGGGCTGAAGTGGGGTGGCGGCGAACAGCTCGGCGAGCCATCCGGGCACCGCCTCGGCGTACTCCGCGCGGGCCGGGTCGGCCGTGTCCAGGGCCCGCCGCCAGGAGAGCGACCGGCTCACCGCGCCCAGGTTCATGGCCAGGTCGGCGGCCTCGACGAGGGTACGGCGGTCATAACGATCGGTCCACGCCTCCAGGTAACCGTCGCGCAGCCGGGCCAGGCTGGCGTCGTCCGCCGACAACGCGGTGGCGTACCGGATGGAGCGCAGGGTCACCAGCAGCGTGCCGAACGGGTGCGCCACCGAGGCGTCGCCCCAGTCGAAGTAGCGGTACCCGGCCGGGCCGGCGAAGACGTTTCCGTCGTGCAGGTCGTCGTGCTGCACGGTGGCCGGGATGCCGATGTCCGCGAGCCGGCGACACCGCTGCGCGTACGCCGGAAGCTCCGCCCGCAGCCGCTCGTACGTCGGGACGGCGAGCCCGCCCTCCGCGCCGACGCGCAGGGACTCGCGATCGTCGAGTAGTTCGGCGAGCAGTCCGGGCAGCACCTCCGGGCGGTGGTCCGGTACGCCGAGGGCGACCAGTTCGTCGGCGCGTGGCGCGGTGGCGAGTTGGAGTGCCGCGTACCCGGGCAGCGCCCGCTCCCAGTGCGCCAGGTCGGGGTCGCGGCCCAGCACGTCACGCAGTGACTCGCCGCCGTCGGGAAGCAGCGCCCAGCCCCGCTCCCGGTCCACCCCGATCGGGGCCAGCACCCGCTCGGGCGCCAGCCCGGCCAGCGTCGCGATCAGGACCGCCTCGTGGGTCGTGCCCCGGTTGTTGGCCTTGAACCAGACCGGCCCGCCGTCGGTCGGCACCCGCCAGACCAGCGACCACGGCCGGACGCGGGGCTCCACCGGCCCGGTGACCCGCCGGCCAGCCCGACTCAGCTGCTCGTCCACCCAGGATCGGGCCTGCTCCTGCCACTGCACGCTGGACCAGTCGGGGGCGCGCTCGTCGGGAATCGTCGTCACGATGGCACCCTAGGCGGCGTGCCCGACGCGGGGCGAGACCATTTCCCGAGGTGCTCCTCGGCTGGCCGCGAGCGGCGAGGTCAGACCAGCTCGACGATCGTGGCGTTGGCCATGCCGCCGCCCTCGCACATGGTCTGCAGGCCGTAGCGGAGCCCGTTGTCCCGCATGTGCTGAAGCATCGTGGTCATGATCCGGGCGCCGGAGCCGCCGAGCGGGTGCCCGAGGGCGATCGCGCCACCGCGCGGGTTGAGCCGCTCCGGGTCGGCCTCGGTCTCCGCGAGCCAGGCCAGCGGCACCGGGGCGAACGCCTCGTTCACCTCGTACACCCCGATCTCCTCGATGCCCAGCCCCGCGCGGCGCAGCGCCTTCGCGGTGGCCGGGATGGGCGCGGTGAGCATGGTGACCGGGTCGTCGGCCGCGACCACTGCGGTGTGGATGCGGGCCAGCGGGCGCAGACCGTGCCGGCTGGCCCACTCGGACGTGGTCACCGCGAGCGCGGCGGCGCCGTCGGAGATCTGGGACGCAGACCCGGCGGTGACCACGCCGTCGGCGCGGAACGGGGTGGGCAGTTCGCCGAGCTTGTCCAGTGAGGTGTCCCGGCGGATGCCCTCGTCGGCCGTGAACTTGCCACCATCGGCGAGGGGCACCGGGGTCAGCTCCGGGTCGAACGCACCGGCGTCCTGCGCGGCGGCTGCCTTCTCGTGGCTGGCCAGCGCGAACTCGTCGAGCTGCGTACGCGAGAGGCGCCACCGGCGGGCGATCAGCTCGGCCCCGACGCCCTGGTTGAACGGCAGCGGTGCGTCGTCGGCGAAGCCCTCGACGCCCCGGTAGCGGGCGCGGAGCTGATCGCTGAACGGCATGCCGCCCGCCACACTGGAGCCCATCGGCACCCGGGTCATCGACTCCACCCCGCCGGCGACCACCAGGTCTGCCTGGCCGGAGAGGACTGTCGCGGCGGCGAAGTGCAGGGCCTGCTGGCTGGAGCCGCACTGCCGGTCCAGCGTGGTGCCGGGCACCGTCTCGGGCCAGCCGGCGGCGAGCACCGCGTTGCGGGCGATGTTCCAGGACTGCTCGCCGACCTGGGACACGCAGCCCCAGAAGACGTCGTCGACCTGCGCCGGGTCCAGGCCGGTGCGCTCGGCGAGAGCGCGCAGCACGTGCGCCGACAGGTCGACCGGGTGGACGCCGGCGAGGCTGCCCTTGCGCCGCCCGACCGGGGTCCGCACCGCGCCGACGATGACCGCGTCACTCATGTTTACTCCCCGGTAACTTGGGCTGCCCCGATCCTACGTCGTGCGTGGACCCCTCGTCCGCCCGCGGGGCGAGCTGCCGCGACTCCCAATAGCCGCGGACCGCTGGCATGCTGGGCGGGTGGACGAGACCTCCCCGGTGCGGCAGTGGCGGGTGCCGACGAACCTGCCGGTGGCGAAGCTGGCCGGCGCGGTGCTGCTGGTCGCCCTCGGTCTGCTCTTCGCCGACGGCGATCCGATCCGGCTGGTCGTGGCCGGTGTGGCCGCCGTCGCGCTGGCCGCCTGGGCGGTCCGGGACCTGGTGGCGCCGGTCCGGTTGGCGGTCGATCCGGCGGGGCTCACAGTCATCCACGGCTTCGCCGGCCGGCGGCTGCTGCCCTGGCCGACGGTCGAGGCGATCACCGTGGACCGCCGGCAGCGGTGGGGGGTGAGCGGCGAGGTCCTGGAGATCGACGCGGGCGAGTCGCTGCACCTGTTCGGCAGGTACGACCTGGGGACCACCCCGGAGGAGGTGGCCGCCGAGCTGCTCGCCGCCCGGCGGCACCCCTGAGCCGTCAGCTCAGCAGTTGCGCGGTGCGGAACAGGACCAGGCCGAGCAGGATCAGCAGGATGATCGCGCCGCCCACGGCCTGCACCAGCGTGCGCCGACCACGTGGCGCGTACGCGAGCACCGCCGCCATCGCCCCGCCGACCACCAGGCCGCCGAGGTGCCCGGGGATGGAGATGCCCGGCACGGTCAACGTGAACACCAGGTTGATCACCAGGATGGGGATGATCCGGGAGATGTCCCGGCCCAGCTTGCGCTCGATGATGAGCAGCGCGGCGAAGAGACCGTAGACGGCGGTCGACGCACCGGCGGTGGGCGCGTTCTGGGCGCTGAACAGGTAGGCGGCCACGTTGCCACCGAGGCCCGCGAGTAGGTAGAGCGCGCCGAAGCGCAGCGGCCCGAGGTTGGCCTCCAGCGACCGGCCCAGCACCCACAGCACCCACATGTTGAGCAACAGGTGGATCACGCCGTAGTGCAGGAACATCGCGGTGACCAGCCGATACCACTGGCCCTCGGCGATGCCGCCGAGCGTGCCGTCGGGGAGGACCGCCAGCCCGAGCACCGAACCCCAGTTGGTAAGCGGGGTGCCGTCACCCATCAGCCCGCCGAGGCCGGACCCGCCCACCACCGCGTTCCCACTCCGGGCGGAGGCGATGGACAGCAGCATGAGCAGCACATTCAGCGCGATCAGCGCCTTGGTGACGTAGCCGTGCCGGCCGGCGGCACCGCCACCGAAGGCGGTACGCGCCGGCCGGACGCTACGACGCCCCTCGTTGACGCACTCCGGGCACTGGTGCCCGACGGACGCCTCCCGCATGCAGTCCGGACAGATCGGCCGGTCGCAGCGGGTGCACCGGACGTAGGTCTCCCGACCAGGGTGCCGGTAGCAGACCGGGGTGGTCGGCGGGGACTCGCTCACCGGGCCGATCCTCCGTCCGCCATCGCGCGGCTCACCGACGCTGGCCGGCGCGGTGCTCCGGAGCGCTCAATCATGCGAGCAAAGGTACCTCGCGGGTTCGTCAGGCGGCAGACCGCTCGATCTCGACCCGCTCGATGACGACGTCCTGCAGCGGACGGTCGCTCGGGCCGGTCGGGGTGTTCGCGATCGAGTCGACGACCTTCACCGACTCCTCGTCGGCGACCTGGCCGAAGATGGTGTGCCGGTTGTTGAGGTGCGGCGTCGGGGACACCGTGATGAAGAACTGCGAACCGTTGGTGCCCGGTCCGGCGTTCGCCATCGCCAGCAGGTACGGCCGGTCGAAGCGCAGCTCCGGGTGGAACTCGTCGGCGAACTTGTAGCCCGGCCCACCCCGGCCGGTGCCGGTCGGGTCGCCCATCTGAACCATGAAACCGCTGATCACGCGGTGCGAAATGGTGCCGTCGTAGTACGGCCCGCTGCCCGGCTGACCGGTGCGCGGGTCGGTGTACTCCCGGTTGCCCTCGGCCAGGTCGACGAAGTTGCGGACCGTCTTCGGAGCGTGGTTTCCGAAGAGCTCCAGCCGGATCGGGCCAGCGTTGGTGTGCAGGGTGGCGTAGACAGCCTCGGCCACGGGTACTCCTCACTCGTTGGTCAGTTCCATGCGGATCCTCCCATGTGCCCGATCTGGCAGTGCGGAGGCATCCGAAGGTGGAGGATGACGAAGGAACAACTCCCAGGAGGTAGGACCGTGTTTGGATTCGGGCGGCGTCAGTCCCAGGGCCAGCTCGCCAAGGCAGAGCTGAACCAGAGCATCAGCCACCTGATGCAGGCAGCCAACCACGCGGCCAAGGGCGCGGGCGCGACCGTCGGTCCGCGGGTCCAGGTGGCCCGGGGCTACGTCGGGCCGGCCGCGGTGAAGGTGCGCGACCGCGCGTCGACCGGCTGGGGAACCACACTCACCACGCTGGCACCGCTGGCGGCGGCGGCCCGGGACGGCGCCACGCAGGCAGGGCCGCTGACCAGGAAGGCCAAGTCGAAGACCATGCGGATCACCGGTAAGAAGAAGCAGCCGCGCCGTCGCGGCTCGATGATGACCGGCCTGCTGGCCGCGGGCGCCATCGCCGGCCTGGCCGGTGCGGTCGCCCTGCGTCGCCGCCGGGAGCAGCAGGAGTGGGCGGAGTACGACCCGACCCGCACCCTGGAGCCGATGCGCGACGAGGTCGAGTCGATCGAGGTGCAGACGCCGGCCGCGCCGGGCGCGACCAAGGGGACCGACGGGTCCGCCATGGCCGGGATGACCGGCGCCGGCAGCTCGGCGGTGGCCGGCGGCGACAGCGCCAGCACCACCGGCACGGCCACGCCGACCAGTGTCCGCCCGACCGGCAAGGTCCCGTCGGTCGCCGAGGGCGCCACGGACGTCTCCGGGCGACCGACCGACGACCTCACCAAGGCCCTGGGCAAGGACACCGCCCGCACCAACGGCCGCCGCTGACCCCGGACACAGCAGCGCAGCGAGCGCCGGCGACGCGGGTTTCCCCGCTCGCCGGCGCTTTCGCGTCTCAGAGCCTTTCGCGCCGGCCCGCGCCGTCGCGGGTCAGAGCCAGCCGTTGCGGCGGAACCAGCGGTAGAGGGCCAGGGAGACAGCGAGCATCAGAGCCAGGGCCACCGGATAGCCGTACGTCATCTTCAGCTCGGGCATGTTGTCGAAGTTCATGCCCTCGACGCCGGCGATGGAGGTCCAGACCGCGGCGATGGCCGCCCACGCGGCGATCTTGCGCATGTCGTTGTTTTGGTCGACGGTGACCTGGGCCAGCCGCGCCTGCAGGATCGAGTTCAGCAGGTCGTCGTACGAGTTCACCTGCTCGACGGTGCGGCTCAGGTGGTCCTGCACGTCCCGGAAGTACCGCCGGATCTCCTTGGGCACATCGCGGTTGACCTGGGAGGTCAGGTTCATCAGCGGCCGCTGCAACGGGATCACCGCCCGCTTGAACTCCACCAGCTCCCGCTTCATCTGGTAGATCCGCTGAATCCGGCCGTGGCTGTTGCGGTCGAAGACCTCGGCCTCAAGCTGATCCAGGTCGTCCTCAAGCTGCTCGGCCACCTCCAGATAGAGGTCGACCACCCGGTCGGTCACGCCGTACGCCACCGCCCACGGGCCCTGGAGCAGCAACTCCTGCTTGGTCTCCAGGTCGGCGCGGACCGGGGAGAGCCGGCAGGCGTCCCCGTGCCGGACGCTGATCAGGAAGTTCGGGCCGATGAAGAGCATCACCTGACCGGTCTCCACGACCTCGGAGGTCTCGGTCAACTCGGTGTGCTCGCAGTACCGGGCGGTGCGCAGCGCCAGGAAGCTGACGTCGTTGAACCGCTCCAGCTTGGGCCGCTGCTCGGCCTTCACCGCGTCCTCGACGGCCAGCTCGTGCAGGCCGTACGTCTCCGCGATGGCGGACATCTCGGCCAGCTCCGGCTGGTGCAGCCCGATCCAGACGAAGCCGTGCTCCTCCCGGCGTGCCGCCTCCAACGCGTCCGCGTAGTTCCAGTCGCCGGGCTGCCGCTTGCCGTCGATGTAGAGCGCGCAGTCGACCACCCCGCTGCGGCCGGCGCCGGTGGGGGCCGGAGTGGGCGGCGATCCGTCGGCGTTGAGCATCCTGGTCACCGCCCGGACCGGGGACGGCCAGGCCCGGGGTCGCAGCACCCGGGACGTGTTCAGCGGGACCGTCCGGCCCCGCTCTGCCCGATCCGTCATCGCGACACCTCCCCGCGCTCGCCTGCGGCTTGCAGGCTACGCCGATGGTCGCCACCGGCAGGTGTGACGGCGGTCGCGGGTGCGGCGCCGGGCGGGCCGGGCCGCATCGGGGGGTGAAGGACGACACGGCCCACCCGGCGCCCGTGGGGGCGGGGGTTGTGCTGCACGCGTGGCCCGAGGTGGCGGCGGGGTGACCCCCGCTACACCTGACGGGTGACGCTCGCAGCATTGTGAGCCGCCGGCCGCCCGCTGGGGAGCCCCGGGACGGCCGGCATTGTCGTTCTGTCGGGAACCCGACAGAAATCAGCTCCGGACAGCCTCGACGGCCGCCGCGAGCCGCCGGACACCCTCGTCGATCTTGTCGGCCGTCACGGCCGAGAAGGCCAGCCGCAGGGCGTGCCGCCCACTGTCGAGAACGAAGTCGCTGCCCTTGACCACCGCGACACCACGCTCAGCCGCCGCCGGGGCGAGCCGGTCCACCAGCACGTCCTCGGGGAACTCCACCCACAGGAAGTAGCCGCCGTCGGGCTCCACGAACCGCGCCTGCGGCAGGTGCCGGCGCAGCGACTCGGCCAGCACCCGGGCGCGTTCGCCCAGCGCCGCCCGAACGGTCTCGATCGAGCGGTCGATGTCGCCGGAGACGCAGAACTGGTGCACGATCGCCTGCGACACCATGCCGGGCGAGATGTAGAGGCTCGTCGCGTTCTTGGCGATGTCGGCGATCAGATCCGCCGGACCGACCAGATAGCCGACCCGCACGCCCGGGCAGACGGTCTTGGTGAAGCTCGACGCGTGCACGACCACGTTGCGGGTGTCCAGCGAGAGCATCGACGGCAGCGCCTCGCCGCGGAAGCGGATGTCCGCGTACGGGTCGTCCTCGAAGATCGTGAACTCGTACTCGGCGGCCAGGTCGAGCAGTTCGCGGCGCTTCTCCAGCGACAGGGTCATGCCGGCCGGGTTCTGGTAGTTGGGGATGACGTGCGCGAGCCGGGGGCGGACCCCGGACTCCAGCAGCTTGCGCAGCTCGGCGGTGTCCAGACCGTCCGGCTGGACCGAGATGCCGTGCAGCTCACTGCCCATCCGCTGAAGGTTGAGCAGCGTGCGGTCGTACGTCGGACGCTCGACCACCACCGCGTCGCCGGGACGGACCAGGTGGTCGAAGAGGAAGGCGTCGGCCTGGAGCGAGCCGTTGGTGACCAACACCTGGTTGGCTTCCACCCCGTGCTTCTCGGCGATCCACTTCCGCAGCGGAAGGTAACCGACGGATGTGCCGTAGGCCGTGACCCCCGCGGGGTCGGCGTCGAAGGCGCGTACGGCGGCGGCCTTGAGCCCCTCGACATCGACGATGTCCAGCGAGGGCGCCCCACGGGCAAAGGAGATCAGCTGCTCGGCGGTCATGGATATTGAGCGTACGGGCGGCGGCGGGGGACGCGCGGACGGCACGGCGATGTCCGCATCCTGAGCCACCGGGACGGGTGACCCGGGTCGGCCGGTCGCCGTCAGATCAGACCGGAAGTGCGAGCGAGTCGTGCTGCGTTGCCCGGGAAAGGCCCTCAAACTGCACGCCGAGCGCGTCGAGGAGCTGGCTCCAGTCGAAGTAGGAGCGCCACGCGACGATCCGACCCCGGCGTGCCCGGACCACGTCGGCAACCTCCCAGCTCACCGAACGGCCGGTCGGAGCGACGGTGCCGTACGGCGAGTGCAGCGTGCCGGTGTGGGTGCCGGTGAGGCGCAGCTCCACGGCCGCGCCGCCGGACGTGCGCACCACGCCCAACGGGTCGACCCGCAGGTCGGCGAAAGCGCCCGTCCAGGTGCGCAGCAGCGCGGGCAGCTCGATCGGCCGGACCGTGACACCCGGCATGGCGTAGAACGCCTCCGGGGCGTACAGGTCCGGCAGCCGGGCCACGTCCCGCCGCAGAAGCATCGCGTACTGCTGCTCGATCAGGCGCTCCGCGTCACGCATCGGGCCCTCCCCCGCGGGCCACGGCATCTCCGCGCCCGCGAGGGATCCTTACCCGTCGATCCGGCCTGGCACACCTGCGCGGGTCAGGTCGTGGCGGCCACCTGACTCTCCGCCCAGACCCGCATGATGTCCCGGACCGAGATCACCCCGGCCACCTCCCGGCCGTCGAGCACCACCAGGTGCCGGAAGCCGCCCCGGGCCATCGCGGCGGCGGCCTCGGCAACCGTCCACTCCGGCCCCGCGTAGACCACGTCCCAGGTCAGGTGGGCGCCGGTGCGTTCGGTGTCGCAGTCGAGGCCCGCGCCGATGGCCTTCAACACGTCGCGTTCGGTCATGATCCCCACGCCCTCGGAGTCCGGGTCGATCACGACCGCCGACCCGACACCGCGGGCCGACATCATCCGGGCCGCCTGACGCAGCGTGTGCTCCGGACCGACGACGAGGACCTGGCTGGACATCGCTTCCCGTACCTGCATCACACATCACCCCTTTGGGACGGTGGCATTCGGTACGCACATGGTCGTCGGTGGATGTTTCCGGGACAAGACCGGGCATCGTCGCGATGCCGGGCCGCTCGCTACTGTCGAAGCGTGTCCACCGAGCCCCTGCGCTGCGCCGGCGCGCTGATCGTCGACCACGACGGCCGAATCTTCTTCCAGCGCCGCTCACCCCAGCGACGCCTGTTTCCCAATTGCTGGGACGTCGTCGGCGGCCATCTGGAACCGGGCGAGGAGATCGACGAGGCGCTACGCCGGGAGGTCACCGAGGAGACCGGGTGGCTCGTCTCCGACGTCCTCGGCCAGGTCGGCGAATACCACTACGTCGGCGACGACGGCCTGACCCGCATCGAGTACGACTTCCTGGTCCGGGTGGACGGCGACCTCGACCACCCGACGCTGGAGGCGGGCAAGCACACCGAGTACCGCTGGCTGGCCGAGCACGAAGTGACCGTGCTGGACGAGAACCGCGACGTCAACGACGGTCTGATCCGGCGGATCGCGGAGGAGGGCTTCGCCGTCCTGCGGTCGATCGATCGGTGAACACCGTCGAGCTGGCGCCGCACCGGATCGCCGGGCTGCTCGCCCCGGCCGTGGACCGGACGTTCCGCGCCGGCATGCTGGCCGGCCGCGACGGTGGCGGGGCCGAGCTGAGCCAGCGGTACGGCGGGCCGACGGCGAACGGCTTCCTGGTGGACCTGCGCACCCGGCTCGCCGCGCCGGGCGGCACCGTCGACGGGCCGGGTTTCGCGGCGATCACCCGCTACGCCGACCCGGTCACGGTCCGCCGGGCCGTGGACAAGCAGGTGGCGTACGGCATGCTCCACCGCCGCCCGGACGGGGCGCTCTCCGCCACCGAGCGGGGCACCGCCTTCCTCACCGAGCTGTACCAGGTGCACGCCGAGGTCACCGAAGAGCTGTGGGCCGGGCACGACGAACGGGTCACCCGGCTCGTGGCGGCGCTCGGCCGGCTGCTGACGTACGCCCTGGTGCTGGCCGACACCGACGGCGACCGGAACGGGTCGGCGTTCGCGGCGCTGGCGCCCCCGCACGAGCCGGACGGCACCCCGCCCGGCGTGCTGCTGCTCAACCGGCTCGGCACGCTGCGCTACCACCGGGCCGACGCGCACGCCGCCGCCTGGACGGCCGCCGGACACACCGCGTCCAGCGTCGCCGCCCTGCCCGCCGGCCCCGAGCGGCTCGCCATCGAGCTGGAGACCGACCGCCGGGCCGCCGGCCCGTACGCCGCGCTCGACGCCCAGGAGCGGCTGACCATGCTCGCCGACCTGGCGGCGCTGCCCGGCTGACCCGGTTGGCCGGAGCGGCACGGCCGGCCGGCGCTATCCTCCACCGGTGACGGGGAGCAGGACGAGGGAGGATGTCGCGATGATCGGAATGGTGCTCGCGGCCGGAGCGGGACGACGGCTGCGCCCGTACACCGACACCCTGCCCAAGGCGTTGGTGCCGGTGGACGGCGAGACGACGATCCTGGACATCGCGCTGGGCAACCTGGCCGAGGTCGGGCTCACCGACATCGTGATCGTGGTCGGCTACGCGGCGGACGCGGTCCGCGAGCGGCAGGCCGACCTGGAGAAGAAGTACGGGGTCACGCTCACCCTGGTGCACAACGACAAGGCCGAGGAGTGGAACAACGCCTACTCCCTTTGGCTGGCCCGGGAGTACTTCGCACGCGGGGTGCTGCTGGTCAACGGGGACACCGTGCACCCGGTGAGCATCGAGAAGACCCTGCTGGCCGAGCGCGGCCCGGGCATCCTGCTCGCGGTGGACACCCTCAAGCCGCTGGCCGAGGAGGAGATGAAGACCACCTTCGACGCCGCCGGCCAGCTCACCCGGATCACCAAGATCATGGATCCGGGCGAGGCGTACGGGGAGTACATCGGCGCGACGCTGATCGAGCCGCAGGTCGCCGACGCGCTCGCGGACGCGCTGGAGGCGACCTGGCGGCGGGACCCGAACCTCTACTACGAGGACGGCTACCAGGAGTTCGCCGACCGGGGCGGGGAGGTGCGGGCGGCGCCGATCGGCGACGTCCCCTGGGTCGAGGTCGACAACCATGCCGACCTGGCCCGCGCGCGGGAGATCGCGTGCCGCTACTAGCTCGGAGCGTCCTCACCCCGCTGCACATCGACGTGCGACGCGGGGCGGTCGCCGACCTGGGCGCGATCCTGGCCGACGGGCGGATCTCCTCCGGGGGCGACGTCGCGGTGGTGGTCGGTCCGGGTCAGGGCGCGCAGATCGCGGAGCTGATCCGACCGTCCCTGCGGACCGCCGACGTGTTCACGGTCGCCGGGGCGACCCTGGACGCCGCCGACGACCTCGGCGGCAAACTTCGCGCCCGGTCGTACGACGCGGTGGTCGGGATCGGCGGCGGCAAGACCATCGACGTGGCCAAGTACGCGGCCACCCGCCGAGGGCTGCCGATGGTGTCGGTGGCGACCAGCCTCGCCAACGACGGGATCGCCTCCCCGGTGGCCAGTCTCATCACCGAAGGGATCAAGGGCTCCTACGGAGTGCACATCCCCATCGCGGTGATCGTCGACCTGGACTTCGTGGAGAGCGGCCCGGACCGGCACAACCGGGCCGGCATCGGCGACGTGATCAGCAACATCAGCGCCCTGGCCGACTGGGAACTGGCCCGGCAGGTACGCGGTGAGCCGGTCGACGGGCTGGCCGCCTCGCTGGCCCGGGCGGGCGCCGAGGCGGTGCTCAACCACCCGGGCGACATGACCGACGACGCCTTCGTCACCGTGCTGGCCGAGGCGCTGATCTCCAGCGGCCTGGCGATGGCGGTCTGCGGCAGCAGCCGACCGGCCAGCGGCGGCTGCCACGAGATCATGCACGCGGTCGACTCGCTCTTTCCCGGCACCGCCTCGCACGGTGAGCTGGCCGGGCTGGGTGCGCTGTTCTGCACCTGGCTGCGCGGAGACCTGCGCCGCTTCGGGGAGATGTCGGCCTGCCTCGCCCGGCACGGCCTGCCCCGACTCCCCGCCGAGGTGACGCTCACCGACGACCAGTTCGTCGAGGCGGTGCAGTTCGCTCCGCGTACCCGACCGGACCGGTACACGATCCTCGAGCACCTGGCCCTGTCGCCTACCGAGACGCGGGAGCGGCTGGCAGACTACGCCGGTGCAATCCGCGACCAGCTTGGCTGACCCCCGTCCCACCGTCGCCGACTTCCACCGGGTGAACCGGGGCGGCGGCCTGTTCAGCGAGTCGATCAGCCAGTGGCTGGGGGCCGTCTTCGCACTGGTCGCGCAACGCCTCGGGCTGCGCCCGACCGCGCTGACCATCACCAACCTGGTGCTCGGGCTGGCCACCTCCGTCACCGTGGTGGCGCTCGCCGGGCCGGTCGCCGACGGGGACGTACCGGCCTGGGTGGTCGGCCTGCTCGCCCTGGTCGGCTGGCAGGTCGCGTACTCCCTGGACTGCGCCGACGGGCAGCTCGCCCGGGTGACCGGCCAGGGCAGCGCGGCCGGCGCCCGCGTCGACGTGCTCTGCGACGTGGCCGCGCAGATCGCCCTGGTGGCCGCCCTGGCCGCCACCGCCGTGGCACAGGAGCCGTCGACGCCGACCTGGCTGGTGGCGACCTTCGCCGGCACCTGGATGGTCAACCTGGTGACGTCGGTGATGCAGGCCGGCCCGAACGCGGCCAGCATGGTCACCTCGACCTCGCTGCCGGTACGCCTCGTGAAGCTGGTGCGCGACTACGGCGCGGTGGTCTTCGTGGCGGCCCTGGTGCTGGCCGTGGCCCCCGCGCTGGTCCTGTGGGTGATCATCGCGTTCACGATCGTCAACGGTGGCTTCCTGCTCGCCAGCATCGCCTTCTCCGCCCGCGCCTCGCTGCGCTGACCTCCCGCCCGCGCCACTCCCAGACCGGTGCCAAGGGTGTTCGAGTCCTCCTTTGCTCTGCTTCAGCCCAGGAAACACGTGGCGTCCGATATCCGGACACCGGGTGTTTCCTCCGCTGAAGCAGAGCAAAGGGAGCGAACAGTAGGTGCTCTCCTCCCGCGCTCCGGAGTTACGGCGTTACGGCGTGGGCCATCCCCGCGTAGATGTCGATGAGCTGCTTGGTGACCACGTCCGGGTGGAAGGTCCGCTCGTAGCGGGCGCGGGCGGCCAGGGTGAGCCCGGACGCGCCGGCCCGGGCCACCGGCAGGGCTGCCGCCAGCGCGGCCGGCTCCGGAGCCACCACCCAGCCGGCCTCGCCGAGGCCGATCCCGGCCGGCATGACCGGCCCGCCGCCCCCGGCGACCGCCGAGGCGGTCTCGGCCGGGCCGGTGCCGGCGGGCTCGTGCGGGGCGTCCGCTCCGACGAGGTATGGAATGCCGCCCAACGCGGTGCCGAGCACCGGCCGACCGCTGGCCAGCGCCTCGATGATCACGGTCGGCAGTACGTCGTGCCACATCGAGGCCGCGATCACCACGGCGCTCGCCTCGACCGCGGCGCGTACCCCGGCGCGGTCGAGCTGACCGAGGTAGACCACGTCGGGTCGCTCGGCGGCGGCGGCCTCCACCAGCGGGCGCAGCTCGCCGTCACCGGCCACGCGCAGCGTGCCCAGGGTGCCCACCGGATGGCGACGCCAGGCGTCCAGCAGCAGGTCGACACCCTTCTCGGGCGAGAGCCGGGCCATGTAGAGGAAGCCGTCACCCAGCGGGGCCGGCCGGCCCGGATCGGGTACGGCATTCGGCTTCACGACGATCCGGTCGTCCGGAATGCCGTAATCGTGGAGGTGGTCGGCGATCGCCGTGGTGAGCGCGATGAACCGGTCCACCGAGCGCCAGGTGCCCCGGTGCACGGCCAGGGTGGTCGCCATCAGCGCGCTCTGCGCCGTCGAGTCGCGGTAACACCGGTGCTTGATCGCCGGCACGCCCAGCGCCCGACCCTTGCAGTCCTGGCAGATCACCCCGTCCCGGAAGTAGATCCCCGACGAGCAGACCTGCCGGTAGTTGTGCACCGTCTGCACCACCGGCACGCCGTGCCGGTGCGCGGTCCGCACCACCCACGGCGAGATCAGAGGGTACGGGTTGTGCAGGTGCAGGACGTCCGGGCGGTGCTCGGTGATCAGCCGGCTCAGGTCCTGCTGGGCACGCGGCGCCCAGATCGGCGAGATCGGCAGCAGCGCCTTGGCCGCCTTCGACATCGACGGGATCTCGTCCGAGCTGCGGATGAAGGGCAGCACCTCGACGCCGGCAGCGGTGAGCTGAGCGATCTCCGAGTCGACCATCGTGTTCTCGCCGGAGGGCTGAGCTTCCCGGTACCGGTTGTGCGCCACCACGATTCTCACGGGAAAGAAGGCTACCGTTGGCTGGTGCCCGAACTACCGGAGGTTGAGGCGCTCGCGGGTTACCTGCGGCAGCGCGCGGTGGGGCGGCGTGTCGACCGGCTGGAGATCGCCGCGATCAGCGCCCTGAAGACGTACGACCCGGCACCCGCCGCGGTCGCTGGTCGGGCGGTGGTCGACGCCCGCCGGCACGGCAAGTTCCTCGACGTGGTAGTCGAGGGTGATCTGCACCTCGTGGTGCACCTGGCCCGGGCGGGCTGGCTGCACTACCGGGAGGCGTTTCCCGCCACGACGCCGCTGCGACCCGGCAAGGGCCCGATCGCGGTGCGCGTCCGCCTCGACGACAGCTCCGGCTTCGACCTCACCGAGGCCGGCACCCAGAAGAAGCTGGCCGCGTACCTGGTCACCGACCCGGCCGCAGTGCCGGGGGTGGCCAAGCTGGGCCCGGACGCGCTCGCCGCCGACCTGCCCACCTTCGCGGAGCGGCTGCGCAGTCGGCGCGGACAGGTCAAGGGGGTGTTGACCGACCAGTCGGTGCTGTCCGGGGTGGGCAACGCGTACTCGGACGAGATCCTGCACGCCGCGAAGCTGTCCCCGTTCGCGATCACCGACCGGCTCACGGACACCCAACTCGCCACCCTGCACGCGGCGACCCGCCAGGTGCTCGGTGACGCGGTCGAGCGGTCCCTCGGCCAGCGTGCCGCCGAGCTGAAGGGTGAGAAGCGGTCCGGGTTGAAGGTGCACGCCCGCACCGGGCTGCCCTGCCCGGTCTGCGGGGACACCGTGCGCGATGTGTCGTTCGCCGATTCGAGCCTGCAGTACTGCGCGACGTGCCAGACGGGCGGCAAGCCGCTCGCTGACCGAAGGTTGTCCCGACTTGTACGGTGAGTAATTGCACTCGGCGACTACGGAGCGGAATCGGCCAGACTGAGCCGAAGCTCCCGTCCACCGTTCTCGCCACACGCGCATCCATCGGTATAGTGGCCCGGTCCCCGGCTTCTGAAATGGTGCGGAGCCGGCCAGATCCCGCCGGCACCATCGGTCGCCAATCTCCTTCGGGGCGACGACCGGTCGGAGCCCGCGTGGGAGACTGGGACGGTGGGCGACCCGGGCCCTCACGCCGAGTGAGCGGCCCGTGTCATGCGGGAGGACATGGGTGAGGTGACGGCAAGCCTCCAGCGCCCGGTATCCAACGAAGGCCGGAGCAGACTCGTGCGGCACGTCGACAGCTTCGAGATCCAGCCGCCGACGCCGCCGTCACACAACGGCGTCCCTCGGTCGGCGTGGGCCAGGGCGCGACGCCGTGTCTCCCGCTGGCACCGCCCCTACACCGCCATCCTGCTGCTGCTCGACTTCGGCGCGGCGGCGTTCGCCAGTTGGATCGCGATCCAGCTCTTCGACCAGGCCGCCTCCGGCTTCTCCGGCACCAACCAGGATCCGACCTGGTTCCACACCGTCTCCTACCTGCTGTTGCCGCTCGGCTGGGTGGTCATCCTCTGGAGCAACCGGGCGTACGACCGGCGCTATCTGGGGCTCGGGCCGGACGAGTTCAAGCGGGTCATCCGGGCCGCCGTCACGGTCGCGGCCAGCGTCTCCTTCCTCGCGTTCGCCACCAAGACCGCGCTGTCTCGCTGGACGGTCGGCACGGCACTGCTCGGGGCGCTCCTGCTGATCCTGTGGGGCCGCTTCGTCGCCCGCTGGGCGCTGCACTACATCCGCCGGCGGGCCGGCCAGGCGGCACACCGGATGGTGCTGGTCGGCACCCTGCCGGAGTGCCTGGAGGTCTACGCGGCGGTCACCCGCAGCCCGAACGCCGGGCTGGTCCCGGTCGCGATCCACATCACCGACGGGTACGCGGCGGCCCGCGGGGTGCCGACCCCGGTGCCGGTGCACGCCGGCCGCGACGTCCTCGCCCTGGTCCGCGAGGTCGGTGGGGACACCATCGCCGTCTGCGGGTCGGCCAGCGCCGAGCCGGGCGAACTGCGCCGGCTGGCCTGGCAGTTGGAGGGCTCCGGCGTCGACCTGGTGGTCGCACCGCAGTTGACCGACATCGCCGGCCCTCGGGTGCACATCCGGCCGATCGAGGGTCTGCCGCTGCTGCACGTCGAGGAGCCGACCCTCTCCGGGCCGGCGCTGCTGGCCAAGAACCTGATGGACCGGGTCGCCGCCGGCCTGGGCCTGCTGCTGTTGATCCCCCTCTTCGTCGCCATCGCCGTGGCGATCCGCATCTCCGACCCCGGGCCGGTGTTCTTCCGCCAGCCCCGGGTGGGGCACGAGGGGCGCACCTTCCGGGTGTGGAAGTTCCGGACCATGTACGTCGACGCCGAGGACCGGCTGGCCAGCCTCACTGACCAGAACGAGACCGACGGCATGCTGTTCAAGATGAAGCAGGATCCCCGGGTCTTCCCGGTGGGTCGCTTCCTGCGGGCCTCGTCGCTGGACGAGCTGCCGCAGTTGATCAACGTGCTCTGGGGTGAGATGTCGCTGGTCGGGCCCCGCCCGCTGCCGGCCGACGACGGCGACTTCCTGGGCGACGTGCGGCGTCGCCTGCTGGTCCGCCCCGGCATGACCGGTCTCTGGCAGGTCTCCGGCCGCTCCGACCTGTCTTGGGACGAGGCCGTCCGGCTGGACCTCTACTACGTCGACAACTGGTCGCTGGCGTACGACCTGAGCATCCTGTGGCGCACCGTCGGGGTGGTGCTCGCCCGCAAGGGCGCGTACTAGCGCGGAGGGCCGCGAGCCGTCAGGATCGCTGCGTGGGTGGCAACCTCTCCGCCGTCGTCGGCGTCGTCTCGCTGGTCACCGCGCTCACCGCGGCCCTGCTGGCGGTGCTGCGGCTGCGCGCCCGGCGCGGCATCGCCACCGCCACCCAACGGGCCACCTACGAGGTGCTGCACACCGCCGGGCTGGCCGCCGAGCCGTTGCGGGCGGGGCTGAGCGCGGCGGGCGCGACGAAGGCCGTACGCCATCTGCGGGCCCTGGTGGGCGCGGTCGGGCTGGCGCTCACCGACGCCGACGAGGTGCTCGCCCTCGACGGGCGCGGCACGCACCACGGTGAGCAACTGCTCGCGGCGGCCCAACGCTCGGTGGCCACCGGGCGCTCGACGGTGCTCGGGGAGTCCGACCTGCGGTGCGACCGGGTCGACTGCCCGATCCGCGGGGCGGTGGTCGCGCCCCTGCACGGGGCGGACGCCCGCGTGGTCGGCGCACTGGTGGCGATCGCCGACGGCGTGCCGGCGCCGGGACTGGTCCAGGCCACCCTGGAGACGGCGCACTGGGCGGGCAACCAGCTCGCCCTGGCCGAGCTGGACTCGTCACGGGAGCGGCTGGCGAGAGCGGAGGTCCGGGCGTTGCGGGCGCAGATCAGCCCGCACTTCATCTACAACGCGTTGACCGCGATCGGCTCGTTCGTCCGCACCGACCCGGAGCGGGCCCGGGAGTTGATCCTGGAGTTCGCGGAGTTCACCAGGTACTCGTTCCGGGCGCACGGGGAGTTCACCACGCTGGCCGAGGAGCTGCGGTCGATCGACCGGTACCTGACGATCGAGCGGGCCCGGTTCGGGGACCGGTTGCAGGTGCGGTTGCAGATCGCCCCGGAGGTGCTGCCGGTGACGCTCCCGTTCCTCTGCCTTCAGCCGCTGGTGGAGAACGCCGTCCGGCACGGGTTGTCCCGCAAGCCGGGCACGGGCATGGTGAGCATCGAGGCCCGGGACGCGGGCGCCGAATGCCACATCACGGTGGAGGACGACGGGGTGGGAATGGATCCGACCACGCTTACCGCCGGCATCGCCGAGCTGGCCCGCAGCACCGGCGACCCGGGGGACGACCCGGGTCAGCACGTCGGCCTCTCCAACGTCGACGAGCGACTGCGGTCGGTCTTCGGGGACCGCTTCGGTCTGGTCGTCGAGACCGGGCTGGGCTCGGGCACCCGGGTGAGCATGCGGGTGCCGAAGTTCCACCCGGGCGTACGGGCCGGCTCGTGACCACCGGCTTCCTGCGGGTGCTGGCGGTGGACGACGAGCCGCCCGCGCTCGACGAGTTGGCGTACCACCTGCGGGCCGACCCCCGGGTGGCCCGCCTGCACACCGCCGGGGACGCCACCGAGGCGCTGCGGCTGCTACGCGACGGTGACGTGGACGTGGTCTTCCTGGACATCCGGATGCCCGGCCTGGACGGCATGGAGCTGGCCCGGGTGCTGCGCCGGTTCGCCCGGCCGCCGGCGATCGTGTTCGTGACCGCGTACGACGACGGGGCGGTGGACGCGTTCGACCTGGGTGCCACGGACTACGTGCGCAAACCGGTACGCGCCGAACGGCTGGCCGAGTCGCTGCGCCGGGTGATCGGCTCGCGGGTGGTGCCGTCGCATCCGGCGGCGCTGGCCCGGGCCGAGGAGGACCCGACCATCCCGATCGAGTTGGCCGGCACCACCCGGATGCTGCCGCGCTCGGCGGTGCGCTGGGTGGAGGCGCAGGGCGATTACGCCCGGCTGCACACCGCCGAGGGGTCGCACCTGGTGCGGGTTTCGCTGGCCACGCTCGCCGAGCGGTGGGCGGACGCCGGTTTCGTCCGGGTGCACCGGTCGTACCTGGTGCAGTTGAAGTTGATCGCGGAGCTGCGCCTGGTGAACTCCGGGTACGTGGTGGTGGTCGACTCCACCGAGCTGCCGGTGAGCCGACGGCACACCCGGGAGCTGAAGGACAAGCTGGTCAGGGCGGCGAAGCAGGACTGGAGTCGCTGAGGCGGGAAAGCTCCCGGCCCTCCCGTACGTTGTACGATAGCCGATACGACAACCGGGAGGCCGCCGTGCACGAGACTCCGTTCGACGCCGAGACCGAGTTCGACCGCCAACTCGACCACCTGGTGCGACTGGGCTATCCGGCCCTGGCCGGGATGCCCGAGAGCGCCTTCCGTGACCTGGTCGCGCCGCTGCGGGCCCGCGCGGTCGACGGCGCCGCCGGCCTGCCCGCGCCCACCGACGCCCAGGTGCCGTTCCTGCTGGTCGTCACGCGGGACCTGGTCGGGGTGGAGCCCCGGCTCGCGCTCACCACCCTGGCCGGCAAGCGCAAGCCCGGCTTCCTCGACCGGCACTACGCCGAGGGCGACCTGCCGCGCTTCGACCCGATCAAGGAGCTGGAGGTGCCCGCCGGGCCGGCGTACCTGCTCTTCGACGTCGACCGGGGCGAGGAGTTCCGCAACCTCGCCCCGGCCGCGGCGATGGAGGGCATGACCGCCCAGGATCGGCTGCCGCTCACCATCGACGAGGGGCTCGCCTTCATCACGCTTCATCCGGAGGCGCTGGCCAGCAACAGGTGCTTCTCGCTGGTCGGCTCCCGGTGCGGTGACAAGCGGGTGCCCGCCCTGTGGATCAGCCAGGGCGCCCCGAAGCTGGGCTGGTGCTGGTACGGCAATCCGCACACCTGGCTCGGCTCCGCCTCGGCCCGCCCGGTACGCGTCGGCCTGGAGTAACCGGCGCACGGGCCACCCCGACGGCTCGCTCGGTCGTCCACAAGGAGGCTCGGGGGTTCGCCGAGGCCACCTGTCATGGCCCTCGGGTTATCCACAGGGGTGAACCGTTCTCCACAGGTTATTCACAATGCCACCCACTGATCTCCACGGTGGCTCCCTACAGTCAGACCCCATGAAGGAACGCCGGGTCCTGGTCGTCGAGGACGAACGCACCATCGCCGAGTCGGTCGCCGCCCGACTCCGCGCCGAGGGTTTCGCCGTGGAGATCGCCACGGACGGCCCCAGCGCGGTCGAGCGGTTCCGGACCGGCCAGCCGGACCTCGTCGTCCTCGACGTGATGCTGCCCGGCTTCGACGGCCTGGAGGTGTGCCGGCGGATCCAGGCCGTCCGGCCGGTGCCGGTGCTGATGCTCACCGCCCGCGACGACGAGACCGATCTGCTGGTCGGGCTCGCGGTCGGCGCGGACGACTACCTCACCAAGCCGTTCTCGATGCGCGAGCTGGCTGCCCGCGTACACGTGCTGCTGCGCCGGATGGAACGGGCCGCGACCCCCGCGCCACCCGCCATCCGGCTCGGCGACATCGAAATCAACGAGGCCGAGCGGCGGGTTCGGCGCTCCGGCGCGGACGTGCACCTCACACCGACCGAGTTCGACCTCCTGATCCACCTCGCCGGTCGGCCCCGCACCGTGCTTCCCCGGGAGCGGCTGCTCGCCGACGTGTGGGGCTGGGCCGAAGGCACCGGCACCCGCACCGTGGACAGCCACGTCAAGGCCCTGCGGCGCAAGCTCGGCGCCGATCTCATCCGGACCGTGCACGGCGTCGGGTACGCCCTGGAGGTGCCCGCGTGACCAACCACCGGGTGGTGGACTGGCTGGACCGGGCGCTGCCTCGCCCGCTGGACCCGGTCCGCTCGATCAAGATGAAGCTCGGCGTCCTGCTGGTCGCCTCCTGGGCGGTGGCCATCGGCTACTTCTGGTACGGCATCGGCTGGCTCCCGCCGGGCACGTCGATCACCGTCATCTGCATCGCGCTGGTCACCTCGCAGGTGCTCGCCCACGGGATGACCTCGCCGCTGCGCGAGATGACGGCGGCCGCCGGGGCGATGGCCCGCGGCGACTACACCCGTCGGGTGCGCGCCACCTCCCGCGACGAGGTGGGTGAGCTGGCCCAGGCGTTCAACAAGATGGCCGAGGACCTGCACGCGGCGGACCAGCGCCGGCGCGAGCTGATCGCCAACGTCTCCCACGAGCTGCGTACGCCGATCACCGCCTTGCAGGGCGTACTGGAGAACATGGTGGACGGGGTGGCCGAGCCGGAGCCGGCGGCCCTGCGCGCGGCGCTGTCCCAGACCGAACGGCTCGGCCATCTCGTCGCCGACCTGCTCGACCTGTCCCGTCTCGACGCCGGGGTGGTGCCGCTGCGCCGGGTCCGCATTGACGTGGGGGACTTCCTGGACGAGGCGGTGGAGCACGCCACCGCCAGCGCCGCCGGAGCGGGGCTCGACGTGGACTTCCGACTCCGCGAGTTGGCGGTGCCGCTGACCGTGCGCGCGGACCCGTGGCGGCTGCACCAGGTGTTCGCGAACCTGCTGGACAACGCGGCGCGGCACAGCCCACCCGGCGGCACCGTGCGGGTGAGCGCCGAGGAACACGCCGGCCAACTCCACGTCGAGGTGAGCGACGAGGGGCAGGGCATTCCAACGGCCGAGCGTTCCCGGGTGTTCGAGCGGTTCACCCGCGGCGACCGGGCGGCCGGCGGTGGGACCGGCCTGGGCCTGGCCATCGCCCGCTGGGTCGTCGAACTGCACGGCGGTCAGATCGGGGTCCTCGACCCGACCGGAGCCGCCAGAAACTCCCAGCCCGGTTGCCGCATCCGGGTCACCATCCCGAGCAACGGGCCACACCGAGAAGAGGCCGCATGACCAGCCCCGGCAGCACGTCCGCACCGGCCACCGGACCGACCGGACCGCAGCCCACCCCGCCCGCCCAGGCCTCCCAGCCCGGCCAGCCCGCTCAGCCCGGCCAGGCCGCCCAGCCCGGCCAGGCCGCCCAGCCCGGCCAGGCCTGGGTCGGCCCCGGGCCGACGCCTCCGCCGACGGCCGGCCGGCCCCAACCCTGGCCACCGCAACCCTGGCCGGCCCAGCCCGTCCGACCACGGCCACCGTCGCTGCTCGCGCGGTGCTGGCCGGGGCCGACCGGCACCGCCCATCCGCTGCTCCTGGGCGTGTTGACGGCGGCGGCGGTCGTCGGCGCCTCGGTGCTGACTGTGGTCCGGCCCGGATTGGGCTGGCTGGTCGCCGCATTGGCGGCCACCGCCGCGCTCGCCACCGCCAAAGTCGTCGTCCGGTCCGGCACGCCGTCCGCCGCAACCGACCTGACCGAACGCGCCGCGTCCCCTGCACCGGATCCCCGACCGGGACTGCCGCCCAGCGCACCGGGCGCACCGCCGCTGACCACTGCGCCCGCTGCGGCCACCGCCGAGTCGACCTCCGCCGGCACGCCAGCCGCAACTGCGGGAGCCACCACCCTCGCGTCGACTCCGGACGCCGCCACGACTGCCGCCACCAGCGCCGCACGGCCACCGGCGGCCACGCCGGCCCCGCCAGCCGCGACGGCTGCGCCGACTCCCTCCGCGGCCACGCCAACCGCTGCACCGGCTGCAACCGCCGTGCCGGCTGCAACCGCTGCACCGGGTCCAACCGCTCCGGCGGCTCCAACCGCCGTGCCGGGTCCGACCCCGGCGGCGGCTTCGTCAGGGGCCGCGACCACCGTCCGTCCCGGTGCCACGGGGGCACCGGGGCGGGCGGCGCAGGTCGCCTGGGCTGCCGCGACGGTCGCGCTGATCGCCGTCGGCACGGTCCGGGCCGCCGGTTGGCTCTTCGTGCTCTGCCTGCTCGCCGCCGCGGTGACCGCGACGCTCGCGGTGACCGGTGGCCGGACCCCGTTCGGGATGCTGCTGGCCGTGACGCTGCCGCCGGCCGCGACGGTCCGAGCGCTCCCCTGGGCGGTACGCGGGCTGCACCGCACCCGCTCGTCCGGGCCCGGGATCGGGCGGATCGTGACCAGCCTGGCGATCTCGGTCGGTCTGCTGACACTGTTCGGCCTGCTGTTCTCCTCCGCCGACGCGGTCTTCGCCGATCTGCTGGCGGGCCTCCTGCCGGACATCTCGCCGGGCGGTGTGGTCGGCTGGGTGGTACGCCTCGGGCTGATCGGCCTGGGCCTGCTCGGCGGCGCGTACCTGGTCAGCCGGCCGCCCGACCTGGACAGTCTGCGCGCGAAGCCGGGCCGGCCGGTGCACCGGCTGGAGTGGGCCCTGCCGCTGGTGCTGCTCGACGCCCTGTTCGCCGCCTTCGTACTGGTGCAGTTGACCGTGTTCTTCGGAGGCGCGGGGCACGTGTTGCGTACGGCCGGCCTCACCTACGCCGAGTACGCCCGGAGCGGGTTCTGGCAACTGCTCGCCGTCACCGCGCTCACCCTGCTGGTGATCGCCGTCGCGGCCCGCCGGGCACCGAAGGCCACCGGTGCCGACCGGCTGCTGGTCCGGGTGCTGCTCGGTGTGCTCACGGCACTCAGCCTGGTCGTCGTCGCCTCGTCGCTCTACCGCATGCAGGTCTATGCCGACGCGTACGGCGCCACCCGTCTGCGGCTCTTCGTGGCGACCGTCGAGCTGTCGCTCGGAGTGCTCTTCGTCCTGGTCGGCGTGGCGGTGGCGCGGCTACGGGCCGACTGGCTGCCCCGACTGGTGATCGGCACCGCGGTGCTGGCGCTGCTGGGGTTGGCCCTGGTCAACCCGGACCGACTGATCGCGGACCGGAACGTCGACAGGTACCTCGAAACCGGCCGCCTCGACCTCACCTACCTCTCCGGGCTGTCGGCCGATGCCGTACCGGCCCTGGCCCGGCTGCCCGAGCCGATGCGGACGTGCGCGCTTCGGGGGATCGCCTTCGAGCTGCCCGAGGACGGCTTTTGGGCGACGAACCTCGGCCGGGAACGGGCCCGGTCCGTCCTGGACGCGACCCAGGTGACCAGCAGCGCGGCGAACTGTGCCGCTCAGCTGCGCTGGTGAGCGCGAACGCTTGACAATCGCGCTGGGCGGGCAAGACTGCCGGGGTGGCCGAGCAACTGTCTGACGTGGGGTCGGGCGGTGCGGTACCGCCGCCCCGGCGCGCCCGGATCGTGTTGGCCGACATCACCCGGCGGGACACCCGCTCCGAGCGGACCCGCGCCGAGTTGGCCCAGCAGACCCAGGTCGGCGAGGCGCTGGTTCGCGGCCTGGTCCGTGCCCAGCTCGCGCTGGCGTTGCGGCTGTCGCTGGTGGTCGTCATCGGGCTGGGCGGGCTGCCCTGGCTGTTCGCCATCGCACCGTCGCTCGGCCGGACCACCGTGGCCGGCGTCAACCTGCCCTGGCTGCTGCTCGGCTTGGTCTCGTTCCCGTTCCTGATCGCCGTGGGTTGGGCGTACGTGCGGCTGGCCGAGCGCAACGAGCAGGACTTCACCGACCTGGTGCAGCGGCCGGAGCGCTGACGTGGGCAACGACTACGTGGTTCCGGCCATCGTCGCGGTCACGCTGGTCACCGTCGGGATCGGCTTCTACGGGCTGCGGCTGGCACGGACCACGTCCGACTTCCTGGTCGCGTCCCGGGCGATCAGTCCGACCTGGAACGCCGCCGCCATCGGCGGGGAGTACCTGTCGGCCGCGAGCTTCCTCGGCATCGCCGGCCTCGTCCTCAAGTACGGCGTGGACGTCCTCTGGTATCCGGTTGGGTTCGCCGCCGGCTACCTGGCCCTGCTGCTGTTCGTGGCCGCGCCGCTGCGCCGCTCCGGCGCGTTCACGCTGCCCGACTTCTGCGAGCTGCGGCTGGGGTCCCGTCGCCTGCGCATCCTCGCCACGGCTTTCGTGATCTTCATCGGCTGGCTCTACCTGGTGCCGCAGTTGCAGGGCGCCGGGCTCACCCTGGCCACGGTGGCCGGCTCCCCGTACCCCGTGGGCGCCCTTCTGGTGGCCGCCGTGGTCACCGCGAACGTGGCGCTCGGCGGGATGCGGGCGATCACCTTCGTCCAGGCGTTCCAGTACTGGCTCAAGTTGACCGCTCTCGCCGTACCGGTGATCTTCCTGGCGTTGCAGTGGCAGGCCGACGGCCGCCCGGCGGTGACGCCGCCCGACGGGCCGACGTTCCGGGCCGCGACCACAGTCGTGGTCGAGCACCGCGCGACCCTCACCCTGGCCGACGGCGACATCCGAGAGGTACGCCCCGGCGACGAGCTGTCCTTCGCCGCCGGTGACCCGGTGCCGGAGGTGTCCGGGGTGGCCACCGACGCGGGGGACTGGTTGCTGCCCAGCGCGGCCGGCGACGACGACCGGGGCCTGTTCGGGACGTACTCCCTGATCCTGGCCACGTTCCTCGGCACGATGGGCCTGCCGCATGTGCTGGTCCGTTTCTACACCAACCCCGACGGCGCGGCGGCGCGGCGGACGACGCTTGTGGTCCTGGCCCTGGTCGGTGCCTTCTATCTGCTGCCCACCCTGTACGGGGTGCTGGGCCGGATCTACACACCGCAGCTGCTCGTCAGCGGGCAGACCGACGCGGTGGTGGTGTTGCTGCCCGGCGCGGCCCTCGGTGACGGGCTGGTCGGGCGGCTGCTCGCCGCGCTGGTCGCGGCGGGAGCGTTCGCGGCTTTCCTCTCCACCTCGTCGGGGCTGCTGACCAGCGTCGCCGGGGTGATCTCGACGGACGTGCTCGGCCGGGGCTCGGTGCGCGGCTTCCGGCTGGCCACCATCATCGCCGGGGGCGTGCCGACGGCGCTGGCCCTGCACGTCTCCGGGCTGGACGTGTCCCAGGTGGTCGGGTTGGCCTTCGCGGTCGCCGCGTCGAGCTTCTGCCCGCTGCTGGTGCTCGGCATCTGGTGGCGAGGGCTGACCGACCTGGGCGCCGCCGCCGGTGTGCTGGCCGGCGGCGGGGCGGCGATCGGGGCGGTGCTGGTCACCGTGCTCGGCCCGCCGCTGTCGGGCTGGCCCGCCACGCTCACCGCGCAGCCTGCCGCCTGGACGGTGCCGCTGGCGTTCACCGTGATGGTCGCGGTGTCCATGGCGACCCGCCGACGGGCGCCGGCCGACGTCGCCGCCACCATGCTGCGCCTGCACACCCCCGAAGCGTTGCGCCTGTGAGGCAGCGCGCCTAGTTGATCCACTCCAGATCGGCGAGGTGGGGGCATCCGGACGTCTGCACAGCCCCACCTCGGCGATATGGCGACGGCAACGCTCACCGGGGCGGGGTGGCGGCGCTGTAAGGCTACGAACTCCGACTCGGGGATGACCCCGGGTCCATCCGCCGCCGGACGGCGGAACTGGCGATCGACGGATAACGTCGGGCCCATGACTGGTGAGCACCCCGCGCTCGCGCTGCGTGGCCTGGCGAAGCGGTTCGACGGCACGATCGCGGTGGCGGGCGTCGATCTGGACGTACCGGCCGGCTCCTTCTACGGTCTGCTCGGCCCGAACGGCGCCGGCAAGACCACCACCCTGTCGATGGCGGTCGGGCTGTTGCGGCCGGACGCCGGTTCGGCGTGGGTGCTCGGCCAGGACGTCTGGCGCGATCCGGTCGCGGCCAAGCGGCTGCTCGGCGTGATGCCCGACGGGGTACGGCTGTTCGACCGGCTGACCGGTGCGGAGCTGCTGGCGTACCACGGACTGCTGCGGGGGATGGACCCGGCCGTGGTCGACCAGCGGGCTGCGGAACTGCTCGACGTGCTGGCGCTCGGCGACGCCGGCCGGACGCTGGTGGTGGACTACTCGGCGGGCATGAAGAAGAAGATCGGCCTGGCCTGCGCGCTGCTGCACGGCCCCCGGGTGCTGGTGCTGGACGAGCCGTTCGAGGCGGTCGACCCGGTGTCGGCGGCGCTGATCCGCGACATCCTCACCCGGTACGCGGCCGGCGGTGGCACGGTGATCTTCTCCAGTCACGTGATGGAGGTCGTCGAGCGGCTGTGCTCGCACGTGGCTATCCTCGCCCAGGGGGCCATCAAGCGGGTCGGCACGATCGCTGACGTCCGCGGCGGCCGGTCGCTGGAGCAGGTCTTCGTCGAGGTGGTCGGCGGGCGCACCGCGACCGGTGACGAGCTGTCATGGCTCTCCCGGTGAACGTCGCCGCCGCGCCCGCCGGTCCGGCGCGGACGGTCTCCGCCCGGCACTTCGTGCGGCTCAAGCTGCGGGTGATGGGCAACAACTTCCGGGGTCAGGGCTGGCGGATCGCGCTGTTCATCGGTGGCGCGCTGGTCGGGCTGTGGTTCGCGGCCAGCGCCTTCTTCCTCTTCGCCGCGCCGGGCCTGGCCGGCAACGGCAGGTACGCGGTGCTGGTCGCGGCCGCCGGCGGTGGCCTGCTGGTGCTCGGTTGGCTGCTGCTGCCCCTGGTCTTCTTCGGCGTGGACGAGACCCTGGACCCGGCCCGGTTCGCGCTGCTGCCGCTGCCGCGCCGCACGCTGGTCACCGGCCTGTTCGCCGCCGCGCTGGTCAGCGTGCCGGTGCTGGCGATGTCGGTCGCCGTGCTGGGGTTGGTGCTAACCGCGTGGGCGTTGGGCGGCTGGTCCGCCGGCCTGGTGGCCCTGGTCGGCGTACTCGCCGGGTTGTTGCTCTGCGTGGCCGCCAGCCGGGCGGTGACCAGCGCATTCGCCAGTATGTTGCGGTCCCGCCGGGTGCGGGATCTGGCGGCCGTGCTGCTGGCGGTGGCCGCCGCGCTGCTCGGTCCGTTGCAGGTCTTCGGCCTGGCGGCGCTGCGCGAGACGGACTGGACCCGGCTGACCGGTGCCGCGACGGTGCTCGGGTGGACGCCGTTCGGGGCACCCTGGACCGCCGGCATCGACGTGGCGCAGGGACGGGTGTGGGCCGCCCCGCTCAAGCTGCTGATCACGGTGGCGGCGATCGTCGCCCTGCTGGCCTGGTGGTCCCGCTCGCTGGAGTCGGCGATGGTGGGCACGGCGAGCACCGGCAAGGCCCCCGCCCAGCGCGGCGTCACCGGTGGGGCGGTCGCCCAACTGTTTCCCCGGGCCGCGGGCTGGGCCCGACGGGACCGGTTCGGCGCGCTGGTCGCCCGGGAGGCCCGTTACTGGTGGCGGGACGCCCGTCGCCGGGCCAGCCTGATCACGATCGCGGTGGTCGGCATCTTCGTACCCGTGTTGATCAATGTCACGGGCGGGGACTTCGCGGCCGAGGACGGCGCGGGGTTCACGGCGGCCACCAGCGACAGCTCGCCGGTCGTGGTCACCATCTCGCTGCTCTTCGTCGGCGTGCTCGCGTCGGTCACCCTGGCCAACCAGTTCGGCTTCGACGGCAACGCGTACGCGGCGAACGTCGTGGCCGGCGTGCCCGGCCGGGTCGAGCTGCGCGCGCGGATGACCGCGTTCTCGCTGTACGTCCTGCCGATGCTGGCGGTCGTCGCGGTGGTGCTGTCGGCGCTGCTCGCTCGACCGGCATGGATCGGGCTGATGGTGGGCAGCCTGGCCGCCACCTACGGTGTCGGGTTGGCGGTGAACAGTTTCGTCTCGGTGCTCGCGGCGTACGCGCTGCCGGAGACGAGCAACCCGTTCGCGATGAACAGTGGCGCGGGCGTGGCGAAGGGCCTGCTCACCCTGCTGTCCATGATCACCACGGCGGTGGTCGCGGTGCCGATGGTGGTGGCCGCCGCGCTGCTCGGCGACGCCTGGCTCTGGCTGGCCCTCCCGGTCGGCGCGGCGTACGGGCTGGGGGCGGCGCTGCTGGGCGCGTACCTGGCCGGTGACGTGCTGGACCGCCGTCAGCCGGAACTGCTGGCCATGGTCACCCCGCGTCGTTAACCGGCGTTTCGACCGGTGCCGTGGGCCCTCTGGGCGGCCTGGGCGACGAAGTCACGCCAGGCGGCCGGAGCGAAGGTGAGCGCCGGACCGGAGCGATCCTTGCTGTCCCGGACCAGCACGACTCCGGGCAGATTGTCCGCCACCTCGACGCAGTTGCCGCCGGAGTCGGTCGACCGGGTCGACGTGCGCCAGCCTGGCTCGCTCATCGTCATTGCGTCACCTTCAGCTTCCGGATCAAATCCAGCGAGGCGCCGGTGGACAGTGCTTCGCCGAGCAGGCTATCCCACTTGCGATCGATCAAGGCGATCATTTCCGGGTCGTCCATGACGTGTCCCCGGACGGCATTCTCCAGGTAGAGCGCCCTGTCCCGGTCCGGCAGATCGGCGAGCACAAAGCCACCACCGAGCCCGACATGCTCGCCCACCGCCAGTGGAATGACGTGCAGCCGGACGAATGGCAGGTCTGCCACTTCCTGCAGTCGACCGAGCTGGGCGTCGAGCACCGCAGGCCCACCGACGGGGCGACGAAGGCCCGTCTCGTCCACCAGGAAGACGCAGTGCGGCGGCACCTCCCGGACCAGCAGCTTCTGACGTTCCAGCCGGACTGCAACAAGCTCGTCGACCATGTTCGGCGGATGTAGTCCACCCGCCGAGATAACGGCGCGGGCATACGCCTCGGTCTGGAGCAGTCCGGGGACCAGGCACGCCTCGAAGGCGCGCAAGCGCAGGGCTCGCTGCTCGTATTCGCGCCACTGCGCGAACCAGGACGGACCGCGTTCCTGGTCGGCGGCCCTGAGGAGTTCGGCGAGGAGGCCGCCGGTGGCGAGAGCGTCGTCCGCGGCGACCGCGAACTCCATGGTCGGCCGGCGTCGGCCGGTCTCGATGGCGGCCACCGTGGACGGACTCCACCTGATCACGGTCGCCAGTGCTTCCTGGGAAACCTCGGCACCCGCCCGGGCGGCCTTCAACGCCCGTACCCACATCTCGATGTTCATCCTTACCTTCCCGGTAAGTACGTGACCGCGCTGCGTAGTAAGCCCTGGAATCCTCCCCTGCCCGCAGCCGGGAGTCCAGGGTGGAGAACGCGCGGCCCGGCCGGTGGAGGCGACGTCCCGGCGGTCGGTCCTGCGTCGGGCCGCCCCGGTCATCCCCCGATCGGGGCGGCCCTCGTCGACTGGGAGGGGATCGCTCATGATCGGGTCAGTCCTCGGTGGGAACGGGGCGCGGTGGTCGTACTTCAGGAGGAAGGCCGTGGTGTCGACGGCCGTGCCGGATCGGCCACCGGCGGGCGCGCGGCCGACGGGCGGCGCCCGGGGCGGCGCGGGCCGGGGCGCGGCATGTCGCGCCCCGACGCCGGACACCACAGCGAGCCGTCCTCCGCCCAGAGCGCGCGAAGGCCGGCGGGTGCTGCCGGTGCTGGCGAACGGAGGGCCGTGGTGAGTCGGCCGCACGTGCCGATGCGGCCGCTGTGGCGGTGTCGGGGCTGCGGCGCGCCTTGGCCGTGCCAGCCGGCGCGGCTGGCGCTGCTCGCCGACTACCGGTACGACCGCACCGCGCTGCTGGTCTACCTGGGCACTCTGATGGTGGAGGCGGGCGATCAGCTGGCCCGGCTCAACGGGCGACCCGCCGACCTGCACGAGCGCTTCCTGGGTTGGGCGCGGGGCCGGGGCGGCACAATGTTTCACGTGAATCATGAGCCGGGTGCCGAGATCCACCACACCGACCCGTTCGCGGTGCCGACCGGGCAGCGGTCGCCGGTCCGCCGGCTGCGGGGCCGGCTCGCCGCGCCGGTGACCCTCTGGACGGCGCCCGGCCCGGCGGGCCTGACCGTCTCGTCCACCCTGGTCGCCGAGGGGGAGCCGGACCGGCTGCTCGGGTTGATCGACGCCGAGTCCGACCTCTGGGCCGCTGTCGAGGAGGCGGGACGGTTCGCGGTCGCGCCGCTCGGCCCGGCGCACCGCCAGCTCGCCGACCGGTTCGCCGGCCTCTTTCCCGCCCCGGGTGGGCTGTTCGCCACCGGCACGTGGACCGAGACGCCCTACGGGCCGGTGCCGACCGACGCCGGCGGCTGGGTGGGCTGCCGCCTGGACACCGCCCGAGAGTACGGCTGGGGTCTGCTGGTGGAGGCCACCATCGAGGTCGTCGACCTGGCCGAGGAGGCCACGCCGCTGCTGCACTACCGGGGGCGCTACCACGAGCTGCCGGGCTGACCTGAGCGGCTCATCCGGACCGACCGGTCACCGGAGTGACCTGGGTCACTCGGCGCAGCCAGCCAACCGCTCGGCGCACTCGACGACCAGGGTCGATCTCGGCCTTCCCCGTCGGGGAGCGTGCTCTCTACGGTGCGCGAAACTACCCCCGACGCCTGTGAAGGTGGTGATCCACAGATGTCCACGGACACACCCGCGCCGACCGCTTCCCAGCCGGACAAGTACCTGGCCGTGCAACGGTCGGACGAGTTCGCCGGGCTGCGCCGCGCGCTACGCGGCTTCGTCTTCCCGATGACCGTCGCGTTCTTCCTGTGGTATGCGCTCTACGTCATTCTCTCCGCGTACGCCCGGGACTTCATGGGCACGAAGCTGTTCGGCAGCAACATCAATGTCGCGCTGGTCTTCGGCCTGCTCCAGTTCGTCTCCACGTTCGTGATCGCCTGGCTCTACTCCCGGTACGCGGACCGGAAGATCGACCCGGTCGCCGACCGGATCCGTGCCGAGATCGGGGAGGTGACCCATGAAGACGGTCCTCGTGGCTAATCCGCTCCTCGCGGCCGAGGCCGGCAACCACACGGCCCGCAACCTGACGATCACGTTGTTCCTGGTGTTCGTGGCGGTGACCCTGGGCATCACCATCTGGGCCAGCCGGCAGACGAAGACGGCGACCGACTTCTACGCGGGCGGTCGTTCCTTCTCCGGCTTCCAGAACGGCATGGCGATCGGCGGCGACTACATGTCCGCCGCCTCGTTCCTCGGCATCGCCGGCATCATCGCCCTCTACGGCTACGACGGCTTCCTCTACTCGATCGGCTTCCTGGTCGCCTGGCTGGTGGCGCTCCTGCTGGTCGCCGAACTGCTGCGCAACTCCGGCCGGTACACGATGGCCGACGTGCTGGCCTTCCGGATGCGTCAGCGTCCGGTGCGGACGGCGGCGGCGGTCTCCACCATCACGGTGTCGATCTTCTACCTGCTGGCCCAGATGGTGGGCGCCGGCGCGCTGGTCGCGCTGCTGCTCGGCATCAAGCCGGGAACGACCTTCCTCGGCATGGACGCGGCCACCGCCAAGGTGGCGACCATCATCATGGTCGGCGCTCTGATGATCATCTACGTGACCGTGGGTGGCATGAAGGGCACCACCTACGTGCAGATCGTCAAGGCGTTCCTGCTGATGACCGGCGCGCTGCTGATGACCATCCTGGTGCTGGCGAAGTACAAGTTCAACCTGTCGTCGCTGCTCGGCGACGCCGCCGCGTCCTCGGGCAAGGGCAGCGCGTTCCTCGAACCGGGGTTGCGCTACGGCGTCGAGGTGGCGGGTAACGCGACACAGACCTTCTACAACAAGGTCGACCTGCTGTCGCTCGGCATCGCGCTGGTGCTCGGCACGGCCGGCCTGCCGCACATCCTGATCCGCTTCTACACCGTGCCGACCGCCAAGGCGGCCCGCAAGAGCGTGCTCTGGGCCATCGGCATCATCGGCACCTTCTACCTGCTCACCCTGGCCCTCGGCTTCGGTGCGGCGGCGCTGGTGGGCAGCAAGGCGATCACCGCGCAGGACAAGGCCGGCAACACGGCCGCGCCGCAGCTGGCCGAGGCGCTCGGCATCGACTTCTTCGGCGGCGACCTCGGTGGAGCGGCCCTGCTCGCGATCATCGCGGCGGTCGCCTTCGCCACCATCCTGGCGGTGGTCGCCGGGTTGACCCTGGCCTCCTCGTCCAGCCTGGCGCACGACTTCTACGCGAACGTCCTGAAGAAGGGCGAGACGTCGGAGCGCCAGGAGGTACGGGTCGCCCGGATCTCCGCCCTGGTGATCGGCGCGATCTCCATCCTCCTGTCGATCTACGCGCAGAACCTCAACGTGGCGTTCCTCGTGGCGCTGGCCTTCGCGGTCGCCGCCTCGGGCAACCTGCCGGCGATCCTCTACAGCCTGTTCTGGCGGCGGTTCAACACCTCCGGCGCGGTGTGGGCGATCTACGGCGGTCTGCTCTCGGCCGTGCTGCTGGTGTTCTTCTCGCCGGTGGTCTCGGGCGCGGCGACGTCGATGTTCCCGGACCACGACTGGCAGTGGTTCCCGCTGTCCAACCCGGGCATCCTCTCCATCCCGTTCGGCTTCCTGTGCGGGTGGATCGGCACCCTCATCTCGAAGGAGAACGACGAGGCGAAGTACGCGGAGCTGGAGGTGCGCGCCCTCACCGGTTCGGGCGCCCACTGACCCGCGGCACGGGCCCCCTGTTGACGCC